>JAEYOM010000204.1 GCA_023411715.1 Bacillota bacterium
AGCATGGGTATGACCCTCCTTGAACAAAAGGAAGGGCGAATTGTCGTAGCGATTGACCCCTCGGTAGTGTCGGTATCCGATTCCATTGCCAGCATATCATCGCAGGTTGAAGTGCTCGACATCTCAGCAGTATCATTTTCCACATTTCTGGGAATTTATTTTATGTTCTCTCGTTTCAGCACGGTCGAGGGCTTTACTTATCAACAGGTACTATTATGCTTTGCAGCCGTCCTTATGGCTTTCTCAATCGCTGAGTGCTTTGGACGGGGATTTGATTTGTTTCCGCGTATGATAAGCAACGGTGAATTTGATCGTGTCCTTGTGCGCCCTAAAAGCGAAGTTTTCCTTGTACTGGCTTCACAAATCGAGCTCACTCGGATAGGGAGGCTTTTACAAGCTGTTATTATTTTCTGCTATGCGCTCCCTGCAAGTGGGATTATATGGACCTGGAATAAAATCCTCGTTCTGTTTTTAATGGTTTCTTGCGGGAGCATCATATTTTTCGGACTTTTTCTTGTATATGCCGCTTTTTCGTTTTTCACTATTGAAGGGCTGGAATTTATGAACATACTAACCGATGGAGGGCGTGAATTTGGGCGGTATCCTTTTTCTGTCTATGGCCAGGGAGTGCTTAAATTCCTAACATATGTAATTCCGTTGGCACTATTTCAATACTATCCTCTGCTCTACCTCATCGGCAGGAACGAAGATGTTTTTCATATGATAATACCACTATTCGGCCTTGTTTTCCTGATTCCGTGTTACATGTTCTGGCGTTATGGCTTGCGAAAATATAAATCTACAGGTTCATAAGGATAAGGCTTATATTCAGAAGTGACAGTTCCGGCGACATCCGGCGATATTTTGTCGTCAAATTTTCATATTTCTACAGTACCATATGACACAAAAATAAACAGGCTTGAAATATAATCTGAAATGTACAAATGATGCAATACGCGGTTCAAATATTTAATCATAAAAGTACAGGCATACGAATATATGTAAAATAGGGGAAGCCTGACTTGTACTCCAACGGTCCCGATACCAGAAGTGTGCCGGCGGAGTGCTGCGACCGGTATGTGAGGTAAAAAGTGGAGATCTATCTGGATATCGTTATCCTTGAAAATATAGTTATCAATTATCTGATCCTTTTAGTAACTGCAAAATTTTCGAAAAACAGGGCAAGCAATTTACGCCTATTGCTAGGAGCCGTGCTTGGCGCAGCTTATCTTGCCGCGATGCTGCTGCTGCCCGAAATGAAGGTATATACGACGCTGCTTTCAAAATGGCTGCTTTCTGTTGCGATGACTGCAGTCACCTTTCGTTTGAAGAAGCTTTCCGAATTCCTGAAAACGCTGCTTATTTTTTATGCGTCGACGTTCATATTCGCCGGCGCAGGGTTTGCGCTAATGTTTTTTAACCGGGATTGGGGGCTCCTGCGAAATGGTGTTATGGTAACGCCGCTCTCCTTCTTTAACACCTCCTGGGCCGAATTGCTGCTTGCGCTCGCAGTTACGCTTATTATCCTCCGGGTTATCTGGGACATGATACAGAACCGTTTTCTCAGGGAAAAACTGCTTGTTCGCCTGCGCATAACCTTTGATAAAAAGGCTATCGAGCTGTTTGCACTTGTCGACACGGGGAACTCGCTCCACGACCCGCTTACCAACATGCCAGTCGTAGTGGTGGAATTTTCGGCGATAAGAGATCTTTTGCCCGAGGATATTAGGAGCATTTTCGAAAAAGATCCCGATATAGACCTTAATGCGGTCTCCGCTACCATATCCTGTTCGGACTGGTTTTCAAGATTCAGGCTGATCCCGTTCACATCGCTGGGGAAAGAGAACGGCATGCTGATTGGGTTCAGGCCGGACTATATCGAGATAGGAAGCGAAAACGAAAAGAAAGGCGTCCGTGATGTGATCGTAGGTATTTATAATAAGGCTTTGTCGCGCAATGAAAAATACAGCGCTTTGGTCAACCCCGAGCTTATGTAGACAATACAGCGAAAGGAGATTTTTAGATGGGCATATTTATGAAGGTAAAGCTGTTTTTGAGGATCAGATACCTGGACTTTTTAAGAAGGCTCAATGCCGACAGGAGCTATCCTCTTCACTATATAGGGGGGAGTGAAGCGCTGCCGCCGCCGCTCAGCACGGACGAGGAGACGTATCTGCTGGCCAGGCTCGAAGAGCAGGATTATGGAGTGAAAAGCATCCTTATCGAGCGAAATCTGCGGCTTGTCGTTTACATAGCGCGCAAGTTCGAAAATACCGGAGTCGGCGTGGAGGACCTGGTTTCGATCGGTACGATCGGACTTATCAAGGCGATCAATACTTTCAATCCTGCAAAGAATATTAAATTGGCAACCTATGCATCGAGGTGCATCGAAAATGAAATATTGATGTACCTTAGAAGAAATAACAAGATAAAGACAGAGATATCAATAGACGAACCGCTGAACGTCGATTGGGACGGGAACGAACTTCTGCTTTCCGATATCCTGGGCACAGATAACGATATTATTTATCGGACTCTTGAGGATGAGGTCGACAGGGAGCTCCTCAACACTGCAATGAAGAAATTGTCCATGCGGGAAAAGAAGATCATGGAACTCCGTTTCGGACTGACAAACGGGATAGAGAAAACGCAAAAAGAAGTTGCCGATCTGCTGGGTATTTCGCAGTCATATATCTCGAGGCTCGAAAAGAGGATCATCAGCAGGCTGAAAAAGGAGATAAACAGAATGGTCTAGCAACTTGAAACCCAGTTGTCAAGGCCTTTTGCAAATATTTTTTGAATAAGACCGCGGTATAAAAAAGACCTCCATGGCAATAATGTTTTATATGAAAACGCAACATGCCGGGAGGTTTTTATATGTTAGTCAACAAAGTGGAAATTTGCGGTGTAAATACTTCCAAACTGCCCGTTCTGTCCAATGATCAAAAAAAAGTCCTGTTCGAGAGGATGCACAGAGGCGATACCTCTGCACGCGAGGAGTTTATAAACGGCAATCTCAGGTTGGTTTTGAGCGTCATACAACGTTTCAATAACCGCGGAGAATACGTGGACGACCTTTTCCAGGTCGGCTGCATCGGTTTGATAAAAGCGATAGATAACTTTGACGTAACACAGAACGTCAAGTTTTCGACATATGCCGTACCAATGATCATAGGCGAAATCCGCAGGTATCTAAGAGACAACAATTCCATCCGGGTGAGCCGCTCTCTAAGGGATATCGCATATAAAGCGCTTCAGGCCAAGGAAAGGCTGACGAGCAGGAATTCAAAGGAGCCGACTATAGCAGAAATCGCCGAGGAGCTGAAGCTGCCCAAGGAAGACGTCGTATTCGCCCTTGATGCGATACAGGACCCCATATCGCTCTTTGAATCGGTGTACCACGACGGAGGAGACGCTATTTATGTAATGGATCAGGTCAGCGACGAAAAGAACATAGACGAGAACTGGCTCGAGGGTATTTCTCTCAAAGAGGCCATGCGCAAGCTCAATGACAGAGAGAAGCTCATCCTTAATCTGAGGTTTTTCGAAGGCAGGACACAGATGGAGGTAGCGGAGGAGATCGGGATCTCGCAGGCTCAGGTTTCGAGGCTAGAAAAAACAGCGCTGCTGCATATGAAGAAATATATATGAATTGATCATCCAGGACACCGAAAGGTGTTTTTTTATTAATGGAGCATAGCGTATCCTGTTCAAAAACCAAACGCGTTCGATGCACCTTTGGTTTTTAATCGACAAACCTTGGTGTCTGTGCTTTTTAAGATAATTGTGTCATATATTTATAGCGGGTATATAATAAAGGAAGAGCGCTTCAGGCGCAGGTATCCGATTGATATGGACGGTTGGTGGGGTGGAATGAATCGAGCTTCGGATTTCAAGCAAAAGGAAGTAATAAATGTTTCCGACGGCAGAAGGCTGGGTTTTGTATCCGACGTTGAGCTGGACCTCGATACGGGGAAGATCGAAGCCATTGTTTTGCCAGGGGTCGGAAGGCTTTTTGGCCTCCTTGGCAAGGAAAACGAATTTATGATACCGTGGGAGAAAATATCAAAAATTGGCGAGGATATCATACTTGTCGACCTGGATGAACGCTTTATGAGGAAATATTTTGACTAATTTCCTAAACCATTTCGGTGGAATACCCGATACTAGTATTGGTGAAACGGGTTGCTCCCTTTAAGGCAGCAGTTCGATTCATCAGCACAACACCCCCAAATTTTCAAATGAAAAACAGGCCGGCAAATACCGGCTGGAGGTAGCTTATGAAGTGTCCTTACTGCGGCTATATCGAAGACAGGGTAATCGATTCGAGGCCAACAGAGGAAAATTCAGCGATCAGACGTCGCAGGGAATGCACGAAATGCATGAAACGCTTTACTACGTATGAGAAGGTAGAGAGCGTTCCGCTGATGGTCATCAAGAAGGACAAGACCCGTCAGGCATTTGACCGTGAGAAGCTGCTGAACGGCCTTTTGAGGGCATGTGAAAAAAGACCTGTCTCTATTGATATGCTTGAAAAACTAGTGGATGAAATCGAGGTCCAGATACTGAACACACTAAAGAGAGAGATAACGACGCAGGAAATAGGTGAAATTGTCATGTCAAAGCTCAAGGAACTCGATGAAGTCGCATATGTAAGATTCGCCTCGGTCTACAGGCAGTTCAAGGATATAAACACCTTTATGGCTGAACTTCGCAAGCTTCTGCAGGACAAATAGCATCAATTCATACTGTATCCGTAGAATCAGCGGTTAAACCGGGCAAGGCCAAACTTCCGGTTTTATGGTCTTTTTTCGTCATTTGCATACCTTCTGCTCATTGTAAAAAAAATTATTCATACTTTCGGAAGATGGAATAGGCAGCGCTTGAAAAAACAGAAACCATGCTATAGAATATTATGGTAGCACAGGAAAATTAGCATATATGAAAGAAATGGGATGTTGTGCTATGTTTTCGTTATTGCCCGCATTCAAAAATATGAAAATAATGTACAAGATGACGCTTGCGTTTTTGTTAGTGGTATTTATTCCGACAACATTCGTAGGTGTTTTTCTCACGTTCAAATTCCGGCGGGCCGCATTGGAAAACGCAACTCTGGAAGTCAATAACAGCGTAAGCCGCATCAGTAAACTGACAGCGGACATTTTAAAGGTCCCCGATGACATTTCCTCATATCTGCTCTTTGACACCAGGCTGGAGGAATTGGTAAATACGAGGTACGATACCGTATTGAGCACTGTACACGCCTATAACAATTATCCTGACATCAAGCAATACCTGCAGATATACAGTACGCAAATCGCGAATATCCGCCTTTACATTTACAATCCGACACTGCTTGATAATTGGTGCTATATTCAGCCTGACGAGAATATCAAGAATTCTTTCTGGTACAAGAATGCAATGGACGCCATAAGATTTTCACTGTGGTATTACATAGGCGATGAAACGAAAAACAACCAGAAATATCTCTCGCTTGTCCGGAGAATAAGGTTTACCTCTTACAACACGAGCGGTATCCTTGTGGTCAGTCTGGACAGGGAGTATTTAAGCTCCATGCTCAGCCAGGAACCGTTTCAGGTTTTCATTGTCGATGATTACGGAAACATTGTTGCCACAAACCAAAGCGATTATCTGGGGAAAGCCCTGTACGACAACAGTTTCACAGCTGCACTTCCGGGAGACGGCGTCGGGACCTTTGATCGGGAAATCGGGGGCAAAGCCTGCAAGATTGTCGTTGAAGAACTGAAGTCGGTGTCAAGTTTTAACGGACTAAGAATAATATCAGTTTTTTCGATCGGCGATATAGTAGCGCAAAGCAACCAGATACTAATACAGGGCCTGGTTATTACTCTTGTCAGCGCACTGGCGTCCGGTGTCCTTATTTATATCGTCTCGTATCTTTTATCAAATAGAATAATGAAATTGAGCAGACATATCAGACAGGTCACTAAAGGAGATCTCGATACAAAATTTGTCATATCCGGGAATGACGAGGCAGGGCAGCTGTCCGCCCAGTTCAATTCCATGATAGAAAGCATCAAGCTATTGATTACCGAGGTGAATGAATCAAATACCCAGAAAAACCAACTAATGATGAAGCAAAACGAATTAAAGCTTAAAATGATGGCGAGCCAGATTAATCCCCATTTTCTGTTCAACGCCCTGGAATCGATACGCCTGAAGGCGCTGTTAAACGGAGAAAAGGAAGTTTCTCAGATAATTGGAGTGCTGGGAAAGCTTATGAGAAAAAAGCTGGAGATACATGGCAAGGAAATTCCGCTTAAAAATGAACTGGATATGGTTCGCTGCTATCTTAAAATAGAAAAGTATAGATACGATGAAAGGCTGGACTATGAACTGGCTATCGGGCCGGAATCCGAGGAAGTAAAAATACCGGCTTTATTAATCCAACCGCTTGTGGAGAATGCGGTACATCACGGCCTTGCAAGTATCAACGGCCAATGCCTTGTGAGTATTAAAACACAGATTCTGAAGAATGAATTACATGTGTGGGTAACTGACAACGGAGAAGGAATGAGCGAGGAAAAGCTAAAGACTGTGGTCATACAGCTTGATGAAGAGGATAAACAGGAGAACAGTCATATCGGGCTGAATAATGTGAATATGAGAATAAAGCTTACCTATGGCGAGAAATATGGATTGAAAATAACAAGCAGGCTGCATGAAGGGACACAGATCCATTTTTCCTTACCTGCTGCAGGAGGGACGGACAATGTTTAAGGTTATGATTGCAGATGATGACAATAATGTCCGCAATGGACTGGCAGTACTGGTTCCCTGGGCAGAATACGGCTTTGAGATAACCAATTCGGCAATAGACGGCAAAGACGCCTTGGACAAATACAAGGAGCGCTCATATGATTTAATTGTAGTCGATATTCAGATGCCGAGAATGGATGGACTCGAGTTGATATCAGCTATACGCGGAATTGATCAGGATATCCATATCCTGGTTCTGACAGGACATGCGGAATTCGAATATGCGCGAAAAGCAATAGAATACAGAGTAGACGGGTATATCCTGAAGCCAATCGATGAAGATGAGCTGATTGAAAAGCTTAAGAAAATCGGTGCGCTCCTTAAAAAGGAAAAAGAAGAGGAGCTGTTTGCAGCCGTGGAAAATACCTCGCGATGTGAAATGCTGGTGCAAACGATATTATCCGGAAATACTTTAGAAGCTGCGAAGGAATGGACCGATGATTCAGTCGGCGAATTAAATGAAAGAGCGGTTCAACTCGGTATACTGTGGCCGTCATACCAGGTCCTGCTGATTCAACCGGAAGCGGGCGAGGACACGGAAAAGACAACTCATATCAGCATAAGGAAAAATTTGAAGCAGATTTTCAGTAACAACGCAAAAGGGATCGTTTTTCGTTGGGAAAGCTTCCACGGGGTGCTATTAAATAATTCAATAAAAAGAGAAGAAAGTCTGAAGCATTTGTATGACGAGGTCAATCAAAGCATGGGTGAAAGAGGTATTGTATTTTTTGCCTCAATAGGTGAACCGGTTTCGAAGCTTATTGATATCACCAAGTCGTACGATACCGCTGCAGGGCTTTTGAAAAACCGTTTTATTGCGGGTAGCAAGCATATTCTGAGCGCTTTTTCAATGTCGCATTCATACGGGATACCGGATGGTTTCGGAAATGCCGGCAGCTTCGATATACAGTCTGCCGCAGCAAAGCTGTATTACGCGTTGGATGTCGGGAATACCGAGGCCGTCGGCCAACTGGTCTGCGAATGGGAAAGCGTCATGGCCGGCAGAGGCTTTTCTGAAAGGACCATTAAAACAAACTTTATGCAGATAATTTCAACAGCCTTGAACAAGCTTTCAAACACCAACAGGATTAGTCAGACCAAGGTGCAGGAATTTCTTGCCGATTTGTCGGGCATATATGGACAGCTTGATCTGGCGGCGCTCAGGAGCTTTGTTTTAACCCGGCTCGATGACGTTATCGATTTGCTTGAGGGCGGAAACAATGAGGATCTTGTCAAAAAGATAAAGGATATCATAGAAAGGAACTATGGCGAAAAGCTCACGCTGGAGGTGTTGGCTGACGTCTTCAATTACGGCAGCGGTTATCTCGGGAGACTTTTTAAAAAATATACGGGTGAGAATTTTAATACCTATGTCGACAGAATTAGAATAAACAAGGCAAAGGAGCTGCTGCAGCAGGGGATGAAGGTCTACCAGGTGGCCGGCAGGATAGGTTATTCGAATGTCGATTATTTTCACAGTAAATTCAGGAAATACGCCGGGGTTTCTCCTTCCCGGTTCCGCAGGGAGAAAACCGGAGAAACCCCGGTTCAGCTATAATTATAATTTTAAGATTTACAAATTCTATATGATTTTTGTGCAAATTTCATGGGTATTATATCCAATCTTCATATTATATAATCTTAATATAAGTTATAGATCTGCGTTATTATGTAAATTAATGTAACATTAAATTATATAAATGGGAGAGGATCTGTTTGAATTCTTCAGCGACTTCAAATGCGCCCGCGGCTGTAGATAACCCCGTAATTGCCGGAGCCGGGAAAGATCCGGATGTAGCCAAGGCACGCAGAAAAAGCTTCTGGCGTACAGCCTGGAATCAGCGCTACCTGTACTTTATGTCAATTCCTTTCGTGTTATGGCTGATCCTTTTTAACTATGTTCCCATATGGGGCTGGATAATGGCCTTCCAGAATTTCAAACCCGGCAGATCGATTTTTGCCCAGAAGTGGGTCGGCTTGAAAAACTTTATCGAGCTGTTTTCAGATGAACGTTTCTACCAGGTTATGAGAAATACTCTCGTTATGAGTATACTGGGCCTCATTGTAGGTTTCACAGTTCCCATACTTTTTGCAATCCTGCTAAACGAAATGCAAACGAGGTGGTATAAAAGAACTGCCCAGACCATATCCTACCTGCCGCATTTTATTTCCTGGGTCGTCGCGGCGGGTATAATTACACAGATGCTTTCCAATGATGGTGTCATCAACCAGATACTGACAGCCATGCATGTGGTGGATGAACCGGTTCAGTTCCTTACCAAGGGCGGCCTTTTCTGGTTTATCGTAACCGCCGCGGATATGTGGAAGGAAACCGGCTGGAATGCGATCATTTTCCTTGCCGCCATATCGGGTATAGACACTGAACTATACCAGGCCGCATACGTCGACGGGGCCAACCGTTTCAGGAGGATCTGGCATGTCACACTTCCTGGAATACGTCCTACGATAATCATACTGTTGATAATGTCCATAGGAAATCTGATAAGAATCGGCTTCGAAAAGCAATTTTTACTTGGAAACTCGCTGGTTTTGGATTATTCGGAGGTTCTGGACCTGTATGTCATAAATTATGGCATCAATCTTATGAGGTTTTCCTTCGGTACGGCAATCGGTGTGTTCAATTCAGTTGTGAGCATTATCCTGCTGGTTGCTTCCAACAAGTTGTTCAAGAAAATTACCGGTGAAAGTGTTTATTAAAACCAGGAGGCAATAATATGCAAGTTAATGGGCTTTCAGTAAGAAGTAACGTTATTGACAAGGTTTTCAACATCTGCCTGAACATTTTCATGCTGTTTGTAATGATAATCACCGTATATCCATTCTTAAATGTCCTGGCTATTTCACTGAACGATTCCATGGATAGCGTCAGGGGAGGCATATATATATGGCCGCGCGTGTTCACGCTAAAAAATTATGAGACCATTTTCCGTTTCGACACGCTTCTTACGGGATTTGTAAATACGACTCTAAGGACAGTGATAGGAACGATCCTTGGGGTATTAAGCGCGTCAATGGTTGCCTACACGTTAAGCTGCCGGGAATTCCAGGCAAGAAAGCTGTTTTCACGGTTGTTCATTTTCACCATGTATGTTT
>JAEYOM010000002.1 GCA_023411715.1 Bacillota bacterium
ACTGCCCGGGAAAGACTGTGGAGCAGATCAAGGCGATCACAGCCCGCCTTATGGAGAAAGACAGCAATATAATGGCGACAAGAGCCGGCAGGGAGGTTTACGACGGTATCCTCGAACTGACGTCGGATGCTGTATATTATGAGGCGGCAAGAATAGTAGTAGTGAAAAAAAGAGAGCCTGTACCATCTGAAAAGATCATAGCAGTCGTGACCGCGGGGACATCGGATATCCCGGTCGCGGAGGAGGCGGCTGTGACTGCGGAGACCATGGGAAATACCGTCAACAGGATATACGACGTCGGAGTTGCAGGCATACACAGGTTGCTGGCCAAGGCTGAAGACCTTACGCGGGCAAACGTTATCATCGTAGCAGCAGGAATGGAGGGTGCGCTTGCAAGCGTAGTCGGGGGACTCGTGGATAAGCCGGTGATAGCCGTGCCTACGAGCATAGGCTACGGTTCGAACTTCGGCGGCCTTTCGGCGCTACTCACGATGCTGAACAGCTGCGCAAGCGGGATAGGCGTAGTTAATATTGACAACGGTTTCGGCGCAGGTTATCTTGCAAGTATGATCAACAAATTGTGATCATAATTGTAATTCAAAATAAGGAGAAATTGAATGAAAATTCTGTATTTCGACTGTTTTTCCGGTATCAGCGGCGATATGACCATCGGAGCCCTGCTTGATCTCGGTATCGACAGGGACGTATTTCTAGGTGAGCTTTCAAAGCTCGACCTGGACGGATATACAGCGGAGATAAATACAAAAACAGCGATGGGCATCAGCGGTACGGATTTCAATGTCGTACTGACCGATGAAGAAGACAGTTACTGCAGCAGCGATAGCGATACGGGTCATGAGCACGGGCACATGTATGATCAGACGGATGCGCATACACACGACAATGAATATGCGCACGACCACGGACATACACACGACAATGAATATGCGCACGACAATGAATATGCACACGATAATGAGCATGCGCACGACAATGAGCATACACACGACAATGAATATGCGCACGACAATGAGCATACACACGACAATGAATATGCGCACGACAATGAGCATGCGCACGACAATGAGCATACACACGACCACGGACATATACACGGTCATATGCATGACCATTCCGATGACAATACGCATTCTCACGGGCATTCGCATTCCGGTGCGGAACGCAACCTGCCCGATATTGAACATATATTTGAAACGAGCCGCCTGAGCAGCTTTGTCAAGACTTTCAGCATAAGGGTCTTCCGCGAGATCGCCGAGGCTGAGGCAAAGGTGCACGGCAAAACTGTCAATGAAGTGCATTTTCATGAAGTCGGAGCTGTGGACTCGATAGTCGATATAGCAGGCACCGCGATATGTCTTGAACTTCTCGGCGCGGAAAAGGTCGTAAGCTCTGTACTGCACGACGGAAGCGGATTCATACACTGCCGGCACGGCATGATACCTGTACCCGTTCCGGCGGTAATGGAGATGCTCGCCGGGAGCGGCATCCCGCTTGTGTCGGAAGATGTGGGGACAGAGCTCGTAACTCCTACCGGGATGGGGCTTATCAAATGCATGGCTTCAGAGTTTGGCGCACGTCCTCCTATGACGGTGGAGAGGACCGGATACGGCCTCGGAAAGAGGGATACAGGCAGGCTCAACGCCTTGAGGGTCTTTTTTGGGGAGCTCTATGACGATAAGTCCGGCGGTAACGACGGGACAGCCGCGCGCAATTGCTGGGCAGCTGAGCAAAGCGGCGAAAGAATAGCATCTGCCGCCGAAATTACGGCGCAAAGTGATGAAATCGCAGTGCTTGAGACGAATATGGACGACATCCCGGGTGAAACGCTCGGCTATACCATGTCGAAACTCATGGATGCGGGGGCGCTCGATGCATTTTATACGCCCATTTATATGAAGAAGAACAGACCTGCCTATATGCTGACGGTCCTGGCAAAACCGGGCGCAGAAGACATTTTGGCTGATATAGTGTTCCGCGAGACGACCACATTGGGCATCAGGACCCGATATGTAAAACGCCTCTGCATGGACAGAAAAATACTGAATGTCAGTACTCCCTATGGTGATGCCAGGGTAAAAATCGCATCTTATGGAGATATAAAGAAGGTTTCCCCCGAATACGAGGACTGCAGGAAAATTGCGGAAAAGTCGGGGTTTCCGCTGTCAAAAGCCTGTTCGATCGTTACTGAAGGTGCGGCAAAGCAGTATGGTATATAATAAATTTTCTGAATTTCTGCTGAAGCAGTATGGAACAAAAGTTTACAAGCTGCCGGTCAACATTCCCTCCGGCTGCCCGAACCGGGACGGGACCTGCGGCAGCGGAGGCTGTATTTTCTGCGGGGAGGAAGGAGCCGGCTTCGAGACGCTGCCGGTCGATATGGGCGTTTCCGAACAGCTGGCCCAAAATGCTGGGTATATCGGAGAAAAATACAAGGCAAAGAAGTTTATTGCGTATTTTCAGAACTATTCAAATACATATCTTCCGTTTCACCTTTTTGAAGAATACATGGAGGCAGCCTGCATCGACAATGCGGTTGCGCTGTATATTTCGACGCGTCCCGACTGTATAGACGATAAAAGGGTGAATTTTCTCAAGGAACTGGAAAATAGAAAAGGCGTCGATATTGTGATCGAACTGGGTCTCCAATCGGTCAACAGCCGGACTCTGAGATGGCTGAACCGGGGGCATGGCCTCGCTGAATTCGTGGACGCCGTACAGCGTATCAAAAACAGGGGGCTCGGCGTCTGCGCGCATATGATTAACGATCTGCCGTCGGATGAAGCGGAGGATGTTGCGGAGGGGGCAAAATTTCTTTCCGCCCTCGGTGTAGATCAGGTTAAATGTCATTCGCTTTATATCCTGGAAGATACGCCTCTTGCCGCGATGTTCCGGCAAGACGGCTTCAAACCGCTGAGCATAGAGGATTTCATCAGCAGGACGATCCTTTTCCTCGAATACCTTGATCCGAAGATCGTAGTACAGAGGCTTATCGGACGGGCTCCGCAGGACAGGACGCTTTTCTGCAGCTGGGATACGAGCTGGTGGAAGGTGCATGAAGCCATCGAGGAAAGGATGCAGTCGGAAGGTCTGTACCAGGGACGGCGGTTCAATTATCTCAACGGTTCGGCGCTCAGACGGGCAGGATTCAGTTAGAGCATGGAAAGTGAATTAAAGAATTATCCCTTATTTCATTAAATTTGTAGACTCTGACGTTTACAAGTATTTTCTGCTTGGTTATAATAGTCATAAAAAACAGGAGATTAGGATATGAATAATGAACTGGTCATCGTGCTGGATTTCGGAGGCCAATACAACCAGCTGATCGCAAGAAGGGTCAGGGAAGCGAACGTATACTGCGAAGTCCTCTCATATAAAACTCCTCTGGAACGTATAAAGGAGCTGAAACCTAAAGGCATCATCTTCACCGGCGGGCCTATGTCCGTACTCGATCCGGGGGCTCCGTTCTGTGACAGCGGTATCTTCAGCCTGGATATCCCGATCCTTGGGATATGCTACGGTATGCAGCTCATGAGCGTGATGCTCGGCGGTGAAGTCGAAAAAGCGGATCAGCGCGAATACGGCAAAATGAATGTCGAACTGACACCAGACTGCTGCTTGTTCAGCGATATTGATGCGAGTACTACCTGCGTGATGAGCCATACCTATTTTGTTACAAAAATGCCTGAAGGCTTCAACAAAGCCGCTTTTTCATCGAACTGTCCCATAGCTGCGATGGAGGATATCAAGCGAAAGTTCTACGGGGTGCAGTTCCATCCCGAAGTTGCACATACGTCCAAAGGCAGGGAGATATTGAACAATTTCCTTTATAAGATATGCGGCTGCAAGGGCGACTGGGTGATGTCCTCGTTCGTGCGCCATTCGATCGAAGCGATAAGGGCCAAGGTGGGAGACGGCAAGGTACTGTGCGCTTTGTCGGGCGGAGTCGATTCCTCCGTGGCTGCAGTCCTGATGAACAAAGCGGTAGGCAAGCAATTGACCTGCATATTCGTCGATCACGGTCTCCTTAGAAAATATGAAGGCGATCAGGTGGAACAGGTCTTCAGGAAGCAGTATGACATAAACCTGATACGCGTCAACGCGGAAGACAGATTCCTGGGAAAGCTTGCCGGTGTCGAGGATCCGGAAAGAAAGAGAAAGATCATAGGCGAGGAATTCATCCGCGTATTTGAAGAAGAGGCAAAAAAGATAGGCAAAGTGGATTTCCTGGTGCAGGGGACCATATACCCCGACGTTATCGAAAGCGGCCTCGGCGACGCGGCTGTTATCAAGAGCCATCACAACGTAGGCGGGCTGCCCGATTATGTGGATTTCAAGGAGATAATCGAACCTCTCAGGAATCTTTTCAAGGATGAGGTAAGAAAGGTCGGAGAAGAGCTTGATATCCCGGCCGAGATAGTATGGCGCCAGCCTTTCCCGGGCCCGGGCCTGGCTATCCGCGTAATCGGCGATATTACGAAGGATAAGCTCGAGATACTGAGAGATTCGGACCATATTTTCCGAAGCGAGATTGCGGCTGCAGGTTTGGATAGATCCATCAACCAGTATTTTACCGTACTCACCGGAATGAGGAGCGTCGGGGTCATGGGCGACGAGCGCACCTACGATTATACTCTGGCGCTGAGAGCCGTAACGACCACCGATTTTATGACTGCGGACTGGGCGAGGATCCCTTACGATTTGTTGGAGAAGATATCCAACAGGATAGTCAATGAAGTCAAGCATATAAACCGCGTTGTTTACGATATAACAAGCAAGCCGCCGGCGACCATCGAGTGGGAATGATTGAAACCCGGAAAGCCGCATAAATGCTAGGTTTTTAACCTGCTGATTTTAGCGGTGGCAACGATTTGGCAACACTAATTGCATTATTCATATGAAAAGAGCTAAATGCCTGATGGCATTCTTCGCTCCTGTAATGTAAATTTGTAAAAAAATCTATAATTAAAAATAATTCTTTACAAATTGCCAAGAAAGATGTATTCTTTAGATAGATAAAAATGAAACAAAGTTTTATATAATGAAACTTTTCGGCATGTATAAATAATTTGTGGGGTTAATATGAAGCAGGATTACACGATTGCAGCGGTCGTCAGAGCACTTAAGATTCTTAGGTTGTTTGATGTTAACCATCGTGTCATGTCATTGACGGTAATCAGTTCATTGTCCGGTCTTACCAAGAGCAGCGCATTGCGCATTCTGGATAGCCTGGAGAGTGAAGGTTTTGTACGCAGAGGAGAGGAAGACAAAAAGTATCGCCTTGGGACCGAGATTTTTATCATAGGAAATACGGGTTATGAGTTTTCCAGCCTCCGCGATCTTGCTGGACCCCTATTGAAAAAGATTGCAAATGCCACGGGACTGACAGGGCATTTGGGAGTTTTGGAGCATAGTAAAATTCTCTTTGCTTCCTGTGTTTATCCGGATAGCGTTTATGAAGGATATTCGATTGCATCCTCCGTTGGGGCGGAGCTGCCATGTCACTGCACAGGAGTCGGTAAGGTGTTGTTAGCGTTTTGTAATACCGCCCAGAGGGAGACACTATTGGACAAGTGCGATTTTAAGAGATATACCCCTAACACTATCGTGACAAAACAAGCTTTGCTGACAGAATTAGAGCAGATTCGGGGGGATGGCTATGGGCTGAATCATGAGGAACATGAATTGTATGTCTCTTGTATTACATATCCTGTGTTTGATTTCCGGCGTCAAATCGTAGCGGCTGTAAGCCTTACAGGGCAGACTCAAATTATGAAAAACAAGGATCAGGAGTTTCTTCACGCGACTCTTAAAGAGATGGCGTCCGAGTTGGGTAGGCTTTGTGTATAATTATTAAATGGACTCATGTTGGGCCCATTTTTAATTACGTAAAAATGGAAACTGAGTTTCACACACTAAAACATTCAAGGAGAATTTAATATGCTTTCGTATGCTAGTGATAAAGAGCTTTTTGCAATTATGAAAAAAGAACTATACACGGCAGTAGTCGGCGACATTATGGATAAGATGGGATTACAGCATCAATTTTTGCCGCCACAGATACGGCCTCTGAAGGATGATATGATCCTGGTGGGAAGAGCGATGACGGTGCAGGAGGCTGATCTCGATCAAATCGCTTCAGGCAGTGAACCAGGGGGGGATTTTGGCAAAATGTTTGAAGCATTGGATTCCCTGACTGAGGATGAGATCTATGTTTGCAGCGGATGTTCACCCTATTATGCTGTTTTTGGTGAGCTGATGACACTTCGCGCTGTATACCTTGGGGCAGGCGGCGCTGTGCTCAACAGCTATCTGCGAGACACAAAAGGAATTTTAGCAACTGGGATTCCTGTCTTTTCCATGGGCAGTTATGCGCAGGATCAGGCACCCCGAGGCAAGGTAATCGACTATCGTGTGCCTATCCAGTTTGGAGCCGTTGTGATTAACCCGGGCGATATCCTGTTTGGCGATATTGACGGAGTTTTGGTTATCCCGCAGGAGCATGAAAGAGAGATTCTTGAAAAGGCGTATGAAAAGGCAACCGCGGAAAAAACTGTGGCACAGGCGCTGATGAGGGGAGTTTCTACTCAAGAGGTTTTTGCGTCTTACGGCATCATGTAAGGGGGCACTGTTGTGTTGGACATTCTTATTCAAAACGGAATCGTTGTAGATGGGACTGGGGCAGCGCCATTTCGTGCGGATATCGGCGTGCAGGATGGTCATATCGTATCGATTGGTGAAGCCGACAGGACACAAGCAAAGGAGAAAATCGATGCGGCAGGTATGTATGTGTCTCCCGGTCTGATCGATATCCATCGTCATGCGGACATTGCTGTCCTGCAGCCCAGTTTCGGCAAGCTGGAAATCGCACAGGGCATTACTACGATTGTCAATGGTCAGTGCGGTCTGTCTGTCACTCCATGCACACAGCCACATCGAAAAGAGATTATTCATTTTTTAGAACCGGTACTTGGCGGAACAGAGGAAGATGTGCCCTTTTCGGATACGCCGGATTATCTTTGCCGTTTGGAAGAGCAGCCTCTGCCGATCAATGTTGGCACATGCGTCGGAAATGGGACTCTGAGAATGGCAGCCAAAGGATTTGGAGCAGGATGTCTGAGCGCTGAGGAACTGGAACGGGTTCATTACCATCTGCGTGCCGCATTGGACGCGGGAGCGCTCGGCGTTACGATGGGAATCGTTTACACGCCGGAAAATTGTTATGACCATGCCGGCTTTGTTAAAGCGCTGGCTCCCATGCGCGATTATTCGGTACCGCTTGTCACCCATATCCGTGGCTATGGTGATCTGCTGCATCGTTCGCTCCGGGAAGTGATTGCGATTGCCGAAGAACTTGGCGTGCCGCTGCACATCAGTCATATGATGGCAGTCGGCCGGCAAAACTGGGGACAAGGGTTGGAAGAGGCTCTGGGAATTCTGGATGCGGCACGCACAAGAGGACTTGCCTTAAGCTGTGACGTGTATCCGTATACCGCCGGTTCATCTCAACTGATTCAGATTTTGCCGCCATGGTATCAGGAGGGGGGCGTTGATCGGATTGTTGAGCGCCTGTCAGACCCTGCCATGCGCATGGAGCTGACCAATATTCTGCAGAAGCCGCAGACGAAGTTTGAAAATCTGGTGTACGCCTCCGGATGGGACTCTTTGCTGATTACAACGGTAGCCAGCCAGAAGAACCAGCGGTATGTAGGAAAGACGATAGCGCAGATCGCACAGATAGAAAATAAGACGCCGTCGGATTGCGCCTTCGATCTTCTGATTGAAGAGCACTGTCAAGTGACGATGGTAATTTTTATCACTGATGAAAAGGATATTCTACGTATTATAAAAGCGCCGTACAGCAGTGTAATCTCAGATTCAGTTTACCCCAGAAGCGGCTTACCGCATCCTCGGCTTTACGGCAGCTTTCCTAAGGTATTTGCGGAGTACGTTCGGGACCGGAAGCTTTTAAGTCTGCCGGAGGCTGTCCGAAAAATGACATCAGAGCCTGCCAAGCTGTACCGGTTGGGCGATAAGGGTACTCTGCGTGTAGGCGGCGATGCGGATATCGCAGTCTTCGATCTTGACGCAATCGGCTGTCAGGCTGATTATACCGCCCCTAATCATTTGGCCACAGGAATGTATCGAGTGATCGTAAACGGAAAGACGGCTTGGGATGGGCAAGATTTCGTAAATTCGGATGCCGGCCGCTTGATTCGCAGACAGGATATTTGATGAGGAGAATAAGACCATGTCGTATATTTATGAACAGTTGGGCGTAAAAAAAATCATTAACGCCGCCGGAACTTATACGGTGCTGGGTGGATCCCGTATGAGCGAGCAGACGTTATCGGATATGCGGAGCGCGTCAGAAAGTTTTGTTGAGATTAACACTCTGAAAAGAGTGATCAACAGTAAAATCGCCGAGCTTACGCACAATGAAACAGCTTGCGTGACGAATGGCGCTGCGTGCGGTCTGTATCTTGCTGTGTGTGCCGCAATTCAAATGAAATGCAATGCCGGCCGTCACTTTTATCTGAGCAAAGAACAGATTGAGGCCTGCAATGTTATAACTTTCAAAGCGCACCGTAACCCATATGATTTTACGATTCAGCAGGCGGGAGCGGCTTACCGTGAAATCGGATATCCCAATTTTATACTTCCCGCAACCGACGAGGATTTGGAGCAGGCAATTGATGAGCACACCGCTGCGGTTTACTACGTCCACGCGGTATGGACGCCGGAGGGGGCGCTCCCACTGGAAAATGTTCTGCGGATCGCCCATGCGCACGGGATCCCCGTCATCGTCGATGCCGCCGCACAGCTGCCGCCTATTGAAAATCTCTGGAAATTCACCGATATGGGCGCTGACGCAGTGCTGTTCAGCGGCGGAAAGGATATCCGGGGCCCACAGTCCAGCGGTCTGATCGTGGGCAAAAAGAGTTTTATCGACCAGGTCACTTCAATCAGTTTTCCGATTTATGGCGCCGGACGAATGCTCAAGGTGGGCCGAGAAGAGATGGTTGGTCTGTATTCCGCATTATGTCAATATTTTCAGATGGATCATGCAGCGCGCGCAGACTGGTGCGAAAAAGAAGTGCGTAAACTGCTGGATGGTCTTGAGAGCAGCAGCGTGCTGCATGCCGAGCGCAGTTTTCCCAACGAGGCGGGACAGCCGATTGCAAGGGCACGCATTTGGATAACTTCGCCTGAGCTGAACGCTGGAATTATCAAGAAAGAGCTTCTGGAAGGAGAACCGGGAATCTTTGTAATGACCGAGGGAGATGACAGTTTTTATGTTAATCCTATGACCCTTTACCCGGGAGAAATTGAAACAATCCTCAGCAGGCTTTTGGCAATTACGCATGAAGGCGAGTAGTCAGAGCTTGCTGAATGAATCGATGAATATATAAAAGGAGGAAATACCATGGCCGAGCAAAAGAAACGGAAAGTAGCACTGGTGACAGGCGGCGCAAAGGGGATCGGACGCGAGATTTCTCTGGGCATGGCCGAGGCGGGCTATGATGTGGTGATAAACTACCATAACCGCCCGGCGGAGGCAGAGGAACTTCTCAAGCAAGTTCGAACCATGGGCGGTGATGCCCTCACTATATATGCCGATATAGCAAAGCTCAATGACATCCGTCAGATGTATGATGCGATATATGAGCATTTCGGCACGCTGGATGTCGTCATCAATAATGCCGGTGTTGGGGTGGAAGCTTACTTCCTCGACAGTACCGAGGAGATGTTCGATTTCATGACCTCGGTAGACTGGAAGGGCCTATTCTTCTGCAGTCAGGAGGCGGCCCGGCGGATGATTGCGCAGGAGAAACATGGAGTCATCATCAACATTTCCTCAAACCAGTCCATTGGTAACTGGCCTCGTTCCACAATCTATGGACCAATGAAAGCGGCCGTTGAGAAGTTTACAAAAAATGCTGCTATGGAGTTGGCAAGTAAAGGTATCCGTATGTGCGCGGTCGCTCCCGGATATACTGACGTCGGTTGGCCGCCGGATGATAACCGTTGGGCTGCTGCGAAACGTTTGCCGCTGAAGCGGTTTGCCTCCATGCGTGAGATTGCGAGGGGTTGTGTTTATCTTGCCTCTGAAGACGCAGCCTACATTACCGGCACTACGCTGTACATTGACGGCGGCGCGTTGTTGCCGGTGGTAGCTGAGAATGATTTTGTCAAACCGCAGGAATGAACTGAATCGTCGATTGAAAAGGGGATAAACTCATGCAATGGCTGTTTTATACCGGTTCATTCTCTGCCCGGGGCACACAGGGAATTCGAAGCTATATTTTTGACGATGAGGCGGAGACTCTGAGGCAATGCGGCTCCTGCAGCTGTGTGAAAAACCCTTCTTACATTGTTTTATCGCATAATGGAACGCGTCTGTATGCTGTTTCTGAGCAGGAGGACAGAGGCGAAATCGTTGCTTTTTCTGTTGGGCTGAACGGTGAGCTGTGTGAACTGAATCGGGTTCCGACACCAGGCGGAAAGTTCTGTCATCTTGCGGTGGACCCTGTCGGGCGATATTTGTCTGCGGCGGGTTATCAATCAGGGGACGCAGTATTATTCGCCTTGGAGACGGACGGCTCAGTGGCCAGAGTGATTTTTTCTGAAAGATATTGTGGTTCGGGTAGACATCCCGAACGACAGAACTCACCTCACGCGCACTTTGCGGCATTTAATCCGCTGGATCCGAATTGTTTTCTGGTTGTCGATCTTGGATTGGATCGAATCGTTCAGTATCAGATTACGGGAAACAGGGTCCACTTGCGAAATATCATTAATCTTCCTGCAGGAGACGGGCCGCGTCATCTTGTTTGGCACCCACAGAAGCCAGAGCTTCTTTATGTAGTTTGTGAGATTACGTACCGGGTGCACCTCATCCGTCTTGCCGGGAGTGAAGCACAGCTTTTGGCAACACAACCTTGTATGCCGGAGGGTTTTTCTGATTTCGGCGGTTCAGCGGCGATTAGAATTTCACCGGATGCCAGAAGGCTATATGTCAGCAACCGTGTGTTGGAGCCACCGTCCGGACGAGACTGCATCGCCTGCTGTGAGTTGGACACTGTGACCGGGCAGCCGGGAGAATTTCACTATTCCCCTGCAGGAGCAGTACCGCGTGACATTAATCTGGTTGGCGGCTGCCTTGCTGCTGCATGTCAGGCAGACAATCTACTCCAGATTTTTCGGCTTGCGTCGGATAGCGGTCTGCCAGAAACGGTCTGTGCAAAGGAAACAGTTCCGCAGATATGCTGTATTACCGAGGCAAGACCATTCATCAAAGGAGTGAGAGATATATGGCACGGTTGATTAAAATACAGGATAAGGATATGCAGGCTTGTATAGCTCCGGAAAACGGAGGGATGCTTGCACAGCTGTCAGTTCAGGGAACAGACCTGTTTAAACTTGATGAAGCAATGCTTGACATTTCCCCAATGACGGCGGGCGGCTGTCCGGTGCTTTTTCCCTTTGCGGGGCGGCTACCGGAGGACAGCTATAATCTTTCCGCTAAAAAGTTTTATATGCCGGTTCACGGTCTGGTGAAAAATGCGGCCTTTGCAGTGGAAAAACAGTGCGCGGATACTGTCCTGCTTCGGCGCTGCAGCTGTGCAAGCGAACAAGAAGCAAATTATCCCTTTGCGTATACTCTTGAACTTGAATATCGCATTGAGTGGCCTGCGCTACTGGCTATTGCACGTATCACCAACCACAGTTCCCAACCTATGCCGCACGCAATGGGGTGGCATCCATATTTCAAGGCGAGCAACAAGCATGCGTTGGTGCTGCAGCATACTGCACGGCAGCATTACGATTATTATACCTGCACTGATTTCGCGGCTCCGCGTGAGATAGACCTGGCACAGCGCTGGGATGATGTTTTCCATGATTCGGAAAATCGCAGCTACACGCTCGAAAATCTGCCGGATGGTTATAAGGTAAATTGCATAGTGGATGGGAAGCAGCCGGTTCTAGTAGTTTGCACAACTTTGGAGGGGGCGGTTTGTATTGAGCCCTGGACTGCTTTCCCTGATCCATTAAAAGCCGACCGATATTTGCAGTGGGTACAACCCAGCCAAGTACAGGAACTTCGGTTTGAACTTGTGCCGTCTGTACTATAGTACAAAAAGGAGGATTTACGATGAGCGAATGCATAAAACTTTCGTCAAATGCTAAACAGCACACAACGGCAGGACCTTACTCGCCTGTACTCGAAATAGAAGGAAAAAAGCTGGTGGTGATTTCGGGTGCAGCAGCAATTGACATGGATGGATCTATTGTCGGAGATACAATCGAACAGCAGGCGGAAAAGACTCTTGACAATTGCCTTGCGCAACTGAGAAGCGCGGATTGCAGCTTCCAGGATGTCTTCAAGGTGAATGTATTCATGAAGGATCTCGGAGAATGGGGCCGGTTCAACGAAGTGTACAAAGAGCGTATGCCGCAGCCGTTCGCCGTGCGGACGGCGGTACAGGTGGGACTACTGCCGGGCCTGTTGGTGGAGATTGAGATGTGGGCAGTCAAATAACAGCTGAACAGAATGCAGGGATGGCAAAGTAAGGAGTTCACCTGTACTGCACCAGAAAATGTTTGCCTATTATGAACTTATTTTTCCTTTAATTTAGATAAAGCATACAAACAACAAACAGGAGGAGGTGACGGTGTAGCGTAAGAAAGCATACGTAGCTTTATCAACAAGAGTAATTCTTCGCAACTAAGTATCTGATGAATTGAAAAGGAGTGTAAGAAAATGAAAAGAATACTTTCCGTAATTATTGCTACACTGATGCTGTTGGCTTTGCTTGCTGGCTGTGAATCAGGATCGTCGACCAATCAGAGCAGCACTGCTTCGGCACCTGCGGCTTCCACTGCTTCGGCACCTGCGGCTTCCACTGATTCTGCCACGGAGGCAAAGGTGCTGCGTACCAACGGAGGGCCGGTCGAGTTCTTTGACCAACCCTGGCTGAATCCCGGTTTTATGTTTGACAACAAGGTTATATACGATACTCTTATTACCTGTGACACCAATAAGACTCCCACTCGCGGAATACTTGCTGAGAGCTATGCAATGAACGATAATGTTCTCACTTTCAAACTGCGCGACGGCGTGACTTGGCATGATGGGGAACCGTTTACAGCGGATGATGTGAAGTGGAGCATTGAGTACTCCATGAAAGTTGGAGTGCTGAACGGCATGATCAGCGGTGCCTTCCAGTGTATTGAAGGCGCGCCTGCTTATGTGGACGGAACTGCTGACGAAATCTCTGGCATCGTAGTGGATGGAAACACGGTCACGATTACCATGGCTTCTGAATCCTCTGATACCCTGCTCGCCTTTTCGCAGTTTGCCATCATGCCAAAGCATCTACTTGCTGATGTCGATCCCGCAAAATTCCAGCAGGATTCTTTCTTCCAGAGTCCGATAGGCACTGGCCCATTCAAGGTCAAAGAAGTTACAATTGGAAATTATTGCATCCTTGAGCCGAATGAGAACTATTGGGACGGCGTGGCCGATTATGAGATTTACTGCTATGCAAGCGCCGGCGATTCCGATGCGAACCTGCAGACTAACGTCTTGGCGGGCAATTATGATTACGCATTTGTCAAACAGTATGACAGCATCAAGTCTCTGAAGGCAGCCAATGCTGACATCAACATCGATACCGTCAGCACCTACTATACGCGTATGTTCCTGCTGAACCAGTTCCCGAAGAAGGGCCAGACCACTTCACCGCTTGCGGATGTACGCGTACGTCAGGCAATCGCGTATGCGATTGATAATGTTTCCATCTGCGAAAATATTTTTGAAGGAGCCGCTCAGCCCGCTGACAGCCTCGTTCCGAATATCGAAACCAAGGCTTCCGGTTTGAACGACTATGCATACAATCCTGAAAAGGCAAAAAGTCTGCTTAAAGAGGCTGGCTGGGATTCGAACACAACACTGGTCTGCTCATATTATTACACCGATCAGCAGACTGTTGACCTGATGGCCATTTTGCAGCAGCAGTTGTCAAATGTAGGCATTAAGATGGAGCTGCAGCTGGTTACGGGCGACCTCCTCAAAGCACTCTGGAGCAAGCCTGCCGATATGGTCAACGGTCCTTCTGCAGTCGATTGGGATATGTGTTATTGTGCGAAAAGTGCTGCCTCGCTGTATGAGTATTACAGCATGTTTGTTGCGGATGGCAGCGTCAATGCCTTCTTCCCTTATAACAAAGAATTTGAAGAGATGATTACCGCAATTCAGACGTCCGATTCTGCAGCACAGCAGAAGGCTTTGCAGGCTATTGAAAAATGGGAAAATGAAAATGAGATTTCTGTTCCGCTGTACTATCAGCCTGTTTGGGTACTGTCATCCGATGCGGTAAAAGCCAACGTCGATACTTGGGGCGATCCGCAGTGGAGATGGGACTGGAACGTGCAGAACTGGGATGTTGCTTAAGCTATATCCTTTGAAAATTAGTAAACTAAGTTAATCAGGAGGGTGGCGCAGGAGACTCTACAGGCCTTAATACGCGCTAAGAGGACTCCCGCGTCGCTCTCCATTTTTATCTGAAATACTGAAAGCCCATTTATTCAGAAAAGAGAATGGATACGCTTATTCCGCAGGCTATAGCATGAAGGGCCTGTAAACAGATTAGGGGGACGTCAATGCTTAAAACCATTGCGAAACGAATTCTAATTTTTATTCCCATGATCCTTGTGATTACATTTCTGATTTACGGAGCTATGGAGCTCACACCGGGAGATCCTCTCTCTTACATGATGGCGCCGGAAGATCTGGCACGTATGACTGAGAGCCAGCTTCAAGCGGCGCGTGTAGCAATGGGCCTTGACGCTCCATTCGTTATCCGATATTTTCGTTGGCTGTTTGATATTCTGCAGGGGAATTTAGGATACAGTCTGACAAGCGGCCGCCCGATTTCCGTAATTTTGGCCGAGACGATCCCAGCCACACTGGAGTTGACTCTCTCAGCTTTGTTCATCTCAACTGTGCTGGGTACGGTTCTAGGGGTAGTTTCAACACTCAAAAAAGGAAGTCTGACAGACGGAGTCCTTTCTGTCACCGGAGTGATTGGCCTGTCCATCCCGCAATTCTTTTTCGGGATGGTCTGCATTATTGTCTTTGCGCTGAACCTCAATGTTCTGCCTGTCGGTGGTCGTATTATGCCAGGGCAGCTACATTGGTACGAGAGACTGAAATACATTATTATGCCTGCTTTTGTGTTGGGTATCTCACAGACAGCTGCCGTTATGCGTTACGCGCGGTCCAGCATGCTTGACAATATAAACAAGGATTTTGTCAAAACTGCCCGCAGCAAGGGTATTCCGGAATGGAGAATTAACATGCTGCATGGATTTCGTGTGTCACTAACTCCGGTTGTTGTTCTGATCGGTTTTCGTCTTCCGTCCCTGATTGGAGGGGCGGTTGTCATTGAGTCGCTTTTCCAGTGGCCGGGTGTCGGAATGACATTTAAGTCTGCGGTACTTGGACAGAACTATCCGCTAGTAATGACCATTGCACTGCTTACCGTCATCATGACGATGGTCGCCAGCTTGCTGATCGACATTTTCACGCGGCTGCTGGATCCCAGAGTAAATCTAAAGTAGGAGGATAGCTATGATTTTGTCACATGAGTACCGGCTTAACCGGAATTTTGATAAGATTCGCGACAGAGAACAAGCGGGAAAGGTCCAACGCAGGATCAGAAATCGTGCACTGGCCAAATTTTTAAGCAATCGGCTGGCGGTTTTAGGACTGGTTGTCTTTCTGGTGATTTTACTCTGCTGTATGGCGGTTCCTCTGTTGACCTCTTATGATCCTCAATACTGCGATTTGAAGGCTGTGTTGAAGGGTCCTAATGCGGAACATATTCTTGGAACAGATAAGGTCGGGCGTGATATCTTCGCTCGTATCCTGTACGGCGGCAGAATGTCAATGACCGTTGCATTGAGCGGCGCACTGGGCGGTGCGTTATTGGGCGGTATTATCGGCGCGTTTTCCGGGTATAAGGGCGGCTGGTTCGATAAACTGTCCATGCGTATTTCCGAAGTTTTCATGTCATTTCCACAGTTGGTTCTGGTGCTGATGCTGCTTGTGATTGTTGGTCAAAGCATGGGTAACCTGATTTTTGTGTTCGTCGCTACCGGATGGGTAGGCGTTTATCGTCAGTCCCGCGCCCAGATGCTATCTTTGAGAGAAGAGGAATATGCACAGGCGCTACGAGCGTTCGGTATTCATGACGCTGCTATCTGCTTCGTCCATCTGATGCCGAATGCGGTTGGTCCTCTGATGGTGAATGTCACGCTGAACATCGCCATGTATATTCTTGAGGAAGCGGCACTAAGTTATCTGGGACTAGGTATTCCACTTAATATCCCCACGTGGGGTAATATTCTCAACGCGTCTCAGGACCTGTACGCACTGCAAAACGCGTGGTGGCTCTGGCTGCCGGTGGGAATTGTGATATCGCTGTTTGTAATGAGCATCAATTTTATCGGGGACGGCCTGCGGGATTCCGTGGACGCTTCCCAGCAGGGGTGAGTATATTGGCTAAGGATAACGACGTAATCATTTCAGTCCGGGATCTGAAAACTTTCTTCTATTCAGGCAATCGCTGCAATCCGGTCATCAACGGTGTGTCTTTGGAGGTTAAACGCGGAAAGACGCTATGCATCGTGGGGGAATCCGGATGCGGGAAAAGCGTTACTGCATCCTGTATCATGCAGCTACTGCCAGATCTAGCCAGAATTGAAGAGGGTAGCATCCTCTACAAATATGAGGATGGCAGCGAGATTGACATAGCAAAGCTGAAAAAACGCGGGAAAGAAATGCGCAGTCTGCGGGGCAAGGACATGGCCATGGTTTTCCAGGATCCGATGACGGCACTCAACCCAGTGTACACGATTGGCTGGCAGCTGTGTGAGATGATTCGCGCCCATGAGAATATCAGCAAAGAGCAGGCATGGGCACGAGGCATCGAGATGCTGAAGCAGATGGGAATCCCTCAGCCGGAAAAGCGTATTAAGCAATATCCGCATGAATTTTCCGGCGGAATGCGACAGAGAGCGATGATTGCAATGGCAATGCTGTGCAATCCACGTGTACTGATTGCCGACGAACCTACTACAGCGCTGGATGTAACCTGTCAGGCACAGATATTTGAATTGATTGAAAACTTAAAAGAGCAGTATGGCACCGGTATCCTGCTGATAACCCACGACATGGGTGTAGTCTGCGAAATCGCTGATGAAGTTGCGGTAATGTATATGGGCTATATAGTAGAGAGCGGTCCTGTTCAAAAGGTGATGAAGATGCCGGCGCATCCTTATACCCGAGCGCTAATCCGTTCGATTCCAATTCTGGGCATGGGCAGCCAGCAGGAGCTGCTGCCGGTACGCGGAAGTACGCCGGATCCATATCATCGACCGATGGGATGTCAATTCTCTCCCCGATGCGACCACGCTTGTGAGAGATGCAACAACATACCGCCGGAGACTGAGCTTGGCGGTGGGCATATAGTCCGTTGCTGGAAGGCAGAGGAGGTGTGTACAATTGGATAACAAGCGGGACGTGCTGCTGCATGTTGAGGATCTGGAAGTCTCCTTCCCGGTTAGGAGCGACAACTTGTTTATAAAGGAAAAAAGAGTGGTCAAAGCTGTTAATCATATAAGCCTTGATATTTACAAGGGAGAGACACTTGGCCTGGTGGGCGAGTCCGGCTGCGGAAAAACAACGCTGGGAAAAAGTATTCTCCGTTTGATTTCCGCCGCTGGCGGAAAGATAATCTATCAATTTGAAGACGGAGAAAAGGATCTTTTGCAGTTGAACCGTAAAGAGATGGATGCGGCACGGCAAAAGATGCAGATCGTCTTTCAGGACCCACAGTCTTCCCTCAATCCCTCATTTACCGTGTACCAGACGCTATCGGCACCGCTGAAACACTTTGGTGTAAAGGATAAGAAAAAGCGAATTGAAATCATTTCAGGATTGCTTGAGGCAGTAAACATGCCGCCGGATGCGATGACACGATATCCCAGCGAGTTCTCAGGCGGCCAGCGGCAGCGTATCGGTATTGCCCGTGCGCTCAGTGTCAATCCGGAAGTAATAATCTGTGATGAAGCGGTCAGCGCGCTGGACGTTTCAATCCAGGTGCAGGTGCTGCATCTTCTCAGACAGCTGAAGGAGGAGCGCGGTCTGACATATCTCTTTATTACGCATAACCTCAGCGTAGTAGAATATGTAAGTGATCGTGTCGCGGTAATGTATATGGGACGAATCGTGGAGCTTGCTGCTACCGACGAATTGTTTCGCCGTACCGGGCATCCATATACGATGGCGTTGCTCTCCGCAATCCCGGTGGCGGATGTTGACCACAAAAAGGAGCGAATCGTACTGGAAGGTGATGTACCCAGTCCAATGGACCTGCCTTCCGGGTGCAGCTTTCACAGCCGGTGCCGGTATTGCCAAAAGCGATGCCGGGAGGAGGTACCTGCTCTGCGGCGGTTTGAGGCGGATGGCGTGGAGCATCATGTCGCATGTCATTTTGCTGAGAACTTTTTATTTCCACAGAATGTTTGAATAAGTTTGACAGATGTTTTTCGTCGAAGCACAGATGGTCGAACAGTCAGAAAATCAAAGGAGGCCGGCGTATAAATGACGCTGGGTAAACGATATGGAAATGCGAAAAAGTAATGTCCTTGCACGACTGCGCGAAGGTAAGACTGCGTTGTGCGTAAAAACCAATCTTGCAGATTCTCGTGCGGTGGAAATAGCTGCTTTAGCGGGTTTTGACTGTATTTGGACCTGCGCCGAGCATGTTCCGAATGATTTGAGCGTGATTGAAAAACAGATTCTCGCTGCCAAGGCATATCAAACGGATATTATCGTCCGGGTGTCGCGTGGGGGGTACAGTGATTACATCCGCCCGCTTGAGCTGGATGCTACCGGTATTATGGTGCCCCATATCATGAGCGCTGCAGACGCACGCAATGTCGTGCACATGACACGCTTCTCACCCGTGGGTTTGCGCCCAGTGGACGGCGGAAATGCCGACGGCATGTTCTGTGCACTTGGCTTTAATGACTATATTCGCCAGGCCAATGAGCAACGGATGCTGATTGTGCAGATTGAGGATAAGGAAGCAGTAGATGAACTGGAGGAGATCTGCAGCACTCCGGGTATCGATATGATTTTCTTCGGACCAGCTGATTTTAGCCAGAGCGCAGGTATTCCGGGTCAGATTCACCATGAAAAGGTCGAAAAAGTACGCCGTCTGGTCCCAGAAATGGCCCATAAATACGGCAAATTTGCCGGTACAGTCGGTGACCCGTCCAGCCTCGGCGAGCTATTGGCAATGGGATATCAATTCGTCAATGTAGGTGCTGATGTTGTGGCACTTACAGAGTATTATCGTAAAATATACAATGCCGTCTGCAAATATCGGTGAGTATAAGCTGAACCACGAAAAGGAGTATTGAATGGAACTGCCGTATGTATGCGATACTGACGTACTGATCATCGGTTCGGGCGGTGCTGGAATCAAGGCGGCGCTCAAGGCTGCAAAGAGCGGTGCGAAAGTTCTGCTCTGCTCAAAAAAGCGATTCTCCCAGTCAGGTGCAACTTTTTATCCGACATTACAAAATTTTGGTGGAATGAATGCGGTTACACGGCGGGATCTTGGAGACAGTGAGGAACAGCTTCTTGCTGAAATCATTGCTGCCGGCGATGGGGCAGCAGATGAAAAACTGGCACGGGTTTTAGCTGAAGGCTGTACTCCGGCTTTTCGTGAGTTGGAAGATGAGTATGGCCTTTCATTTCTGAAGGACAAGACCGGACAATACGCATCCGTCGTTTGCTGCTTCGGTCAATACGAGCGCGGCGGCTGCACGCCGATGCCGCAGTTTAAACAGACGATGTGGCGGCATCTGATGCTTGCCGGCGTGCAGGTTCGTTCCGGCGTCGATGCCGCATGCCTAGTACTGGAGGGAAATCGCTGTGTCGGGGCCGTTGCGTTAGACGAGCTGAATCAGCTGGTTTTTCTGCGTGCTAAGGCTACGGTGCTGTGTACCGGGGGCAGCTGTGGAATATATCAGTATAGCCTTGCAACGGATGATCTTACCGGTGACGGCTATACCATGGCGCTGGATGCGGGAGCGGAGCTGGTAAACATGGAGTTTATCCAGTTTATACCCGGCCTGACGGCTCCAATCACAAAATTCCTGTTTCAGCAGCGCGGCCTGGAATTTATGCCAGAACTCAAAAATCGACTCGGTGAAGATTTTCTGCCATCCTATCTTCCTGCAGGACTGTCCAGGGAAGAATGTCTAAGAGAACGTTCTACGCATGGCCCGTTTAGCACAGCCGTTGTCGGGCGTTATTTCGATATCGCACTATATGAGGAATGGCGTGCAGGAAGAGCGTTCGACAACGGAGGACTAATGCTGCGCTACCCGACCAGCATCCGGCAGGATCAGCGGTATGCTATCAAAAGTCTGCTGGCATGGCTTGAGCAGTATGAAGTGGACAGCGTAAATGATGGATTTTGTCTGATTCCACATGCCCAGGGGTTTAATGGCGGCATTCATATTCAAGAGAATGCGAACGCGGGCATTCCGGGCCTTTTTGCAGCTGGAGAAACGGCGGGTGGTCCTCATGGAGCAGATCGCCTCGGCGGCAACGCAATCGCGGCGGGGCAAGTATTCGGTAGCATAGCCGGAACGAGTGCAGCGGCATACGCCGCTAGTCGGCAACAGCCGGATACTAATGCAGCGGAAGCCTACGCGCAGATGCATTCTCGCATTTCAAATGTGAGAGGCGGATGCGTGGATATCGCTGTGATGCGGAAAAAAATCCGCAGGATTATGTGGGAAAATGGCGCAATTTGCCGTTCTGAACGTCGGTGTGAGGAGGGCCTGACAGATATACACAGGATGATGGCATCCTTTAATGCTATACAGCAGATGGAAAGCGGGCAGACAGGTCGGCAGGTACTGGCGCTTTATAACGACCTTCGGATGGCAGAGATACTTCTGTCAGTAATGGAGCGGCGCAAAGAGAGTCGTGGACCGCATTATCGGCTGGATTTTCCTGACAAAGACCCTGAGATGAACGGCTATATAGCAGTGAAAAAGGAATGTGAAGAATTAACATTTTGCCTGCATCGAACAGATAGGGAGAACCGTTTGCCGCGTCTGTTCAATCCATGATTTACGAATAAAAATACATAATCGAATAACTGTTCCCGAAGATTTGTGTAAGCTTTTGTAGCAGGCTGATTCCCTGATGCTTCATATCACTTCATGCAAATTCCCCCTCTGTACTGTTTGTGCAGAGAGAGAATTTGTTTTTGTTTCACGGCTCGTTTATTTGGCAAATATTAATTGTGCCCACTCAGTATTTTCTAGATAATAAATCAGCATATGTTCGGTTGACATAATAGAATAACAATGTAACATCAGGTTTTATGCAATACGTCAACACAACACTTACCAAGTAGAGCCATTGCAGTCGGATGGCTTGTAAGAAACGGTATATGGGAACCAATACCAAAATGTATAAGACCATTGCGGAAACGAATGAATTTGTAAGCAAGCTTGCCAACTGTCAAAGGACATTAACAGGGAAAAGTTTGAATTGTTTGTAATCCCCAGCTATACTACTTTGGAACAGGCCGTTAAAACCGTTAATTGATAAAAACTGTGAGTTAATTGCGTGGATTGATCCTGGTAGATATATTTTTGATACGAACATGGAATGGATTGCATATATATCATTTAATCATGCGTGGTCAAGCGATTACGGGGACTTTTTATACTATCCAAGTCTAGTTCTTCATCAAGCTGCTGCTTTCTCGCAACAGCAATATTGGTTTTGCTGTTTGGTATCACAAAAATGCCGCATTGTATTTCGCTCTGCGGCAAATTTGCGTATTGACAGCAATTACCACAGAATTTATAGTAGAATCATTAAGTTGCCGCATTGCGCAATTAAATGAGGAGTTTATATAAGCCTCTGTCATTGCCTCTCTCTATCCTGATGGTGTCCTGTGTATGTATACGGCATTGTTTTATTATGGCTACAGTGACCGAACTCCGCTGAGTTGGGATATTGCGATTGATCGGAACACTTCAAAGAGCAGATTCAAAATAGACTACCCTTATGTGCAGCCGTATTACATGACGCCGGAGCATCTTGCTTACGGCATTACAACTGCGGAATATGAGGACTGCCAAATAAAGATTTTTGACCGCGATCGTCAGATCTGCGAGTGTATCAAGACACAAAATGGATCGGGAAAGCTATAACAAGGCAATTCAAGGATATGCTGCAGATCCGAAGAAATCCATCGCGAATTTACTTTCATATGCAAAGAAACGGAACATCGCAGTGAAAGTGAAAGAAAGAATCGGAGTGTGGCTGTAATGGAAGATAAAGGCGCATCCGTCCTTACCAAACTTTCCTTGAACCAGTATTTGATGCAGTTGTCAATGAAGATGAACTGCTGAAAGCATGGTCAGCGAAGATGCAGATTTGGTGTGATACTTTGGAATTAAACGATGTGGAACTCGATTGACAAAAGAAAAAATTATGGTTAGCGTAGACAAAACAGGAAATCCTGATTATACTTACATGGAACAATATATAAGATCTTTAGAAGCTTAGCAAGTATTGAATAGATTTGTCGAGTGGGAATAATTGCAGAGGAAGTGTTGATATGGAAATCGTCAAGAATCTTATAAAAGGCGTAGTAACAGGGATCGCCACACTGGTGCCCGGGGTCAGCGGCGGAACCATGGCAATAATACTGGGGATATACGACCGGCTGATACATTCGGTAAGCTCCATATTCGAAGATTTCAAGAAGAATTTTCTGTTCCTCTTGCAGGTCGGCTTGGGTGGTGTTTTAGGCATACTGCTTTTCAGCCGGCTAATGGAAAGCGCCATGAATACCATACCGTTTGTGATGCAGTTCCTGTTCATAGGGATAATAATCGGGGGATTGCCGGTTTTGTACAAAAAATCGGTATCGGCGGGCAAAGGAAATATTACGGACTATATTTTCCTGATAGTCGGTTTTGCGATAGTGATACTGATGTCGTTGGAACCTCAGGCTATAGTAAATCTTGCGACTGCAAGGGGCATACTGAGTTACGTCTTTCTCATCTTCGCAGGGGTAGTGATAGCGATAGCGCTTGTACTGCCCGGTATCAGCGCTTCCTTTATGCTGCTTGTGCTCGGCATGTACAGTATCACGCTCAATGCCATCAATACTCTTAACATACCGTTCCTAATACCTCTGGGGATCGGACTGGCGGCAGGGACCTTCGGGACAGCAAAGGCAATAGAAAAACTGCTGCAGAAATATCCGAGAAAGACCTATATGCTAATAATCGGCTTTGTACTCGGTTCGCTGGTGGAAGTATTCCCCGGGATACCGCAGGGCTGGCAGCTGCCTGCGTCTGTCGCAGTACTCGTACTTGGCTTTGCAGTTATATTCTGGCTTGGCAAAAAAGGCCTCACTGATTGATAGATACCTTATTATACCTGGCACTTAAGTGCGCGCAACACCTACAAAGGATATGTGGTAGAACGTCGTAATGTGGAGCCGGCAATGCCGTGCGCTGCGGTACCGTGCCGCTTTGGGCGGAATACCGCTCAGGTTGCCGCAGGCAGCCGACAATGTCATCTATACCACCATTCTTCCGATCTTTACATTCCCGCTGTTTTATTGCTCCTGAACTATATACAATAATATGGTAAGTGTAGTTCCCCGGAAAAGTTTACCGGAAGTTATATTTTATCGATTTCAAAATACGAATGATTATAGCAAAATTATAAATATCGTTCGTATTTTTTTAGTTTTTCGTTGACAAACAATAATTTCATTTGATAATATTAATACGTAAAAAGCAGGCTGGCTGTGAAGCTCGGGATGCCGGAATTCCGCGGCCTGTATGGATTGTAA
>JAEYOM010000012.1 GCA_023411715.1 Bacillota bacterium
GAGTATACTGCAAATATCGAAAGGAACAGAATCATGAGGTATAGCAGCAGGCGGCGGACATTAAAAGTATAAAGCTTCATTTTTGACCTCAAAAACACAAAAACATCCTGTACTATATTATTTGATAAGCACGCAGGATATGCCAACCGGAACCACCCCATCATATATTGGTATATGAGCGACTATGGCATATCGGGGCAGATAGGTCAAAAGGAGGAAATATATAAGGAAATATATAGTCTAAGTAGGAACAATGGTTTTTATTTATACAATGCTAAAGCACATCGTCGAAGTTCTGGTTTTATACATTAATCTATATATGCACCTATCACAAGATATGTGAAGGTAGGAGTATGTGAGTTTCTGCTCCAAGACATACAGGCAATTCATAGAAATAATTCTCCCTATACCATTTCTCCTGAGCCTCATATAGCCTTGTATATTCGCCTTCTTGAATTATGAGTTCCTCATGAGTTCCTACTTGTACAATTTCGCCTTCCTTCATTACCGCTATTCGATCTGCAAGTTTTACAGAGCCGAGCCTATGAGTGACTATTATAGAAGTCTTGTCCTTTGAAATCTCGGCAAATTGATTATATATTCTAGTTTCCTCGTATGGGTCAATGGCAGCTGTAGGTTCATCTAGAATAATCATTTGATGTTTACGGAAGAAGCCTCTTGCGATGGCAACCCTTTGCCATTGCCCACCAGATATATCTACTCCATCAAATTCTCGGGATAACATAGTATCGTAGCCATTTGGATACGCATCCGAATCCTTAGACACTCCAGCGGTTCTGCAGATTAAGTTTAATTTTTTCTCACTGGCTGATAATTCTATCTGGCTGATTCTAATATTATCGGCAAGCGTCATCTGATAGCGTTGATACTTTTGAAAAATTGCGGAAGTATTTTCAAACAGTGAAGATAATGCCACGTTGCTTATATCGATATTGTCATAAGTAACCTTTCCTGCTTTTGGTCGGTAAAGTCCTGTAATAAGCCGAATCAGTGTCGATTTCCCAGAACCATTTTCACCCACTATTGCAAGAGTTTCTCCTGATTTAATATGGAGAGAAACATTTTTAATGGCCTCATTTTCAATGCCCGGGTAGGAAAAACTTACATTATCCAAAATAATATCATGATTCTTTTTAATGTCTATTGCTTTCCCCTCGAGTTCGTTTAGTTTCAGGAATTCAAGGTAGTTACGAATGGTTCCGAAGTTTTGCGACATTTCGGCAATTTGTTCGCAAAATAATTCATCCATCATACTATACAGTATGGTTAAGGATGCAAACACAGCAGAAAATTCAGTTACGCTGATTTCTTTTTTCATTAAAGCTGCAAACAGTAGCAATAATATTCCAATATATCCGAGAACGGTTATGAAACTTACTCCAAGCTCTATAAGACCAGTACGAAAGGATGCCATATACCTGATCTTTTGGAGTGCGGCCAAGGAATTTACATATAGTTTCTTAAAATATGCAAAGCCGCCTAAAATCCTCGTTTCCTTGTAATATTCCCGGCCTACATTACAATCCTCGTAATAGTCCGATTCTCTTCTAATGGATGCAGATTGATCCTCAACCTTGGTAAAGACCTTGGCTCTGACAAGCTGCGTTATAAAAGTTGGGGCAAATACAAAAAATAGTGCAATTACAAGGATTTGTTTTAAGTGAAAGAGGTACCACGCCATAAAAATAAAATATGGAAGATAGAATATAAAAATCCCCAAAAATTGATCTACAAAAATAACTATGTTATTTTTACCTTCCTCGGCTTTATTGATGAAATCAAGTTTTTTTGTATCTTCAAATAAAATCGGAGATATTTTTGAAAGCTTTTCATGTATTTGTCCGGAAAGATTTCCCTTAACCTTTTCATTTATTACTTTTGGAATATAATTGGTCACACCGTTCAATACCTGTGAGGCTATATATCCTATGCACAAAACCAACAATGAAAAAATTGCACTTAAAAATGTAATGTCCTTGGTAACAAGCTTGGCGGCAGCATCAAAGAACCATTGCAACAGAATGGTTATGACAGCAAATGATAAACCATGAAATATTTCCAGTATGATTTTAAAGCTAAAAGCTACTGGACATGTTTCGAAGATTTTGGGTATCATTTTTTTCATTATGTAGATGGAATCAAATTCATTTTTGATATGCACATTTCCTTTAATCTTTTTCATTTATAGATACCAACTCCTTTGACTTTCATACATTTTCGCATAGATACCGCCAAGGGACATTAGAAAATCATGACTGCCTTTCTCTCCCACGCGGCCTTCATCAATTACGATTATCTCGTCCGCCAACTTTGCTGCGCCAAGACGATGAGTTATAAAAATTGTTGTTTTATTGACACTTATTCTTCCGAATATTTCGTAAATATTGCTTTCTGCAACCGGGTCAAGAGCTGCAGTCGGTTCATCGAGGATTCTAACCAGAGCCGGATTATACAAAGCTCTCGCGATAGCTAGCCTTTGCCATTCACCTCCGGATAAATCCGTACCGCCCTCAGTAATTTTACCGAGATAACTTTCTATCCCGTTTGGCATTTTTTGAATTGCTTGCTTAAGCCCTATGGAATATGCCGAATCATACATACTCTCAGTATAGGTGCCAGGATCATTTTCTTCCAAAGCATAAATATTCCCAAGTAAAATGTTATCCTTCATCGATATATAATATTTGGCAAAATCTTGGTAAACTACTGTAAAAATAGCCTTCAGCTCCGCCAGTTTATAATCGCGTAAATTCTTGCCATTTATCAGGATATCACCCGTGTAATTGTCATACATACCTGTTAAAAGTTTTGTAATTGTTGTCTTTCCGGCACCGTTAACACCTACAAAAGCATAATGAAGATTTTTCTCCAGTTTTAAACTAAAGTTCTTTAGTATAAATTTTTCCGTATCCGGATACTGGAATGAGACATTATCGAATTCAATACTTTCAAATGTGATCTGCTCAGATATAGCGGGTAGGTCTATGGCTCCTTCTTTTTCAGACATTCCCATAAAATCGGTTAAATCACTTAAATATTCTCTGTCCTGAGCCAATTGTTTAACCACATTAGCTAAGTGCCAGGACATCATCTGAACTAAATCAAGTGTCGCTGAGGTCAATCCCATGAACATGCCAAGGGTGATAGCATTTTGAGACAATGGCAGCAATAGAAATCCTATAATGCTGATGGAAATGGCAATAGTTATGAGACTGGAAGTTTTCATACGGACAAAATATTTCAGATCGGCTTTTAGACTTACTTTCCTTGCTCTTTCGAACTTATCGTACCACTTTTTATTTATTTCATCGGTATAGCCGAACAAAGTTCGTTCTTCGATGCTTTCCCTATTAGACAATACTCCATGATAATAATTTGCTTGTCTGGTATATTTTTCAGATTCTTTTATTGATTCGTAAATTACTTTTCCGCCTCTTGCGGCCAGCACCAGCAAAGGGATTGTAGCTATGAATATTACAAGCGCCGCCCACCAAACTTGTGCCATCAGGATGATCATCAGAGATCCGACACGAAGTATGATATCTGCTATGTCCAATAGGTTATTCGTTCCTCCTGAGATTTTACCAAGAGGATCTTTGCATGTTCTGGTAATCAAATCCCAGCTTTGATTATTTTCAATATATTTATATTCCAGTTTTGCACGTTTTTTTATCATTTCACTCCTAAGATATCGTTCCATCTCCATATTATACCGGATTTCAATAAAGTTACTGATAAAAGCCCTGTTTAGTTTGGAATACAATATAATAACCATATAAAGTATCAGTGATATGATAATCCGGTGATAGGGCGCTTCGTTTCTGAATATGGAAAGAGCGGTATCCACAAATTCTGCTGTTACTAGCACGGTAAATGAAGGCGTTAATGCGTTTATTACGCGATTGATTACAATAATAAGTGAGTATCCCGGGCATACCGTAAAGGGTATAGCAATTAAATCAAGCAGTCCATACTTTTTATTATTTTTAAGCATTTCTTTCATCATCCCTCCAATCCTGAACTTTGTCTTATGAAATACTTCTACCTTATATCGATTTATTGGATGCTACTGTCACGAGAAACCAGCAATACAGCCATATTATGGCAATTAGTTCTGTTTCAGTTTCACAAATGGTTATGTAGAGATTTCGATAATAATTTTTTCTTTTGATTGATTATCCTTCGAAGACTCTGTTCAGACAAATAGTAGTTTTGCTCAAGCTCGGTCATTGATGCACCAGCCTTATAACTACTTAATATTCTATTATTTCTCTCATTCAGGATACTTTTTGCGCCGCTCTTCTCACCCCATGCCACTTCATTACCATTCTTTCTTGGAATGTAGAGAAACTCGCCATCAATATATTCTTGTATTGTTTTTATTAATTCTTCAGGTAATACTTTCTGTGCATTTAAGTATCTCATATCTCTGCTCCTCCCAATCTTTTTAGGTTGAAGCAAAGGCCACAATGATAAATAAAAAACTGCAGTACAGGCAACGACCTGCTGCAGTTTGATTTAAAATAAAATCCTTAATCTTGTTTTCTTAAAAGCGATACTGAAAAAATTTACACTAAAAAAATCCTTATGTGTATAAAACATAATGAATTAATATAATTACTGCACAGTTTCAGCATCAGCTACATTAAGAATCCAAGCTCCGAGCAAAGCGTCGCCGACATAAGTTTCTGTGGTCTTTGCGCGAAGCAGGTCATCCGTTTTCCTATCATACTTCGGTATTGAATTCATAAGGATTTCCCTCTCATATTTTAACCAATAACACACAAACTTTACCACAAATTGTATGAGTAATCAAGCTCATAAACTATACAAAATTGTTTTTGATATGACAAAACCTATCCCCAGGCAGATGATTAAATAGCTTTACTTAATACTTTTTCAAACTATTTTCTGCCAGCTAAAGGTATGTAATGGAATCGACATCCCACTGTATCGTATAATAACCGAGTTTCTTAGCTTCTGACAGCACGGTGTTGTTGTAATCCCCGTATGGGGCCCTGAAAAGATCACAGGCCGTACCGGTAAGTCCGGCCACCAGGTTCCCGCATTGCTTGATTTCAGTGCTTATTGCAGCTCTGTCTATGCTTCCCATCCTGAAATGCGAATAAGAATGGTTAGCTACGTCATGACCACCCTCGGCCATCATCTTCACCATTCCCGGATTCTTTTCCGCCCACTGGCCCACCACAA
>JAEYOM010000023.1 GCA_023411715.1 Bacillota bacterium
GTATCAGGGCAATAGGCCGCAGGGCGACAGGCCGCCGTATCAGGGCAACAGGCCGCAGGGCGACAGGCCGCCGTACCAGGGCAACAGGCCGCAGGGCGACAGGCCGCCGTACCAGGGCAACAGGCCGCAGGGCGACAGGCCGCCGTATCAGGGAAGGCCACAGGGCGACAGGCCGTCGTATCAGGGCAGGCCGCAAGGCGACAGGCCGTACCAGGGCAACAGGCCGCAAGGCGACAGACCCGGCTTCCGTCCGGGAAACAGGGGCCTTGATATCCCCAAACCGGACCTTACCGATGCGCAGAAAGAGGAACTCGGTTCGCAGAAAAGTGAAAGCAGACGCGAATTTATAGGTAAGGATCTGGTTAAGGACGTCAAGAGGGAGCAGAGGAAAGAAGCTCCGAAAGCACAGCCTTCCAAGCCTAATAAGAGATTTAAACCAACCAATATAGGTCTGGCCGAGAAGAAGGGCGTTTCGGAAGTACTCTCGGAAGATTTCATATTGAATGAATTTTACGACGAATCGGATTCAAAGAAGAAGAAGCTCAACAGGTCCAAAAAGGACAGGGAAATGCCGACAAGGCATATTCCGCAGAGAGCCGTGCTTACTTCGATAACGATACCGGAAAGCATCACGGTAAAGGATCTGGCAGAAGCTTTGAAGAAGACCTCTACCGAAATCATAAAGAAGCTGATGATTTACGGCATGATGGCGACTTTGAACCAGGAGGTCGATTTCGATACCGCAACCGTAATAGCTGAAGAATATGGCGTAAAAACCGAGAAGGCAGTTGTGGTCAACGAGGAGGATATACTGTTCGACGATGCCGAACAGGGAGATTCGGATAAGCTCGAGGTAAGGCCTCCGGTAGTAGTTGTCATGGGACATGTCGACCACGGCAAGACGTCGCTTCTCGACGCCATCAGGTCGACGCATGTTATTGACATCGAAGCGGGCGGTATCACGCAGCATATAGGCGCGTCCACCGTTGAGATAAACGGAAGGAAGATAACGTTCCTCGATACCCCGGGCCATGAAGCGTTTACGGCAATGAGAGCCAGAGGCGCTCAGGTCACAGATATAGCGATACTTGTGGTAGCCGCCGATGACGGTGTAATGCCGCAGACCATAGAGGCTATTAACCATGCGAAAGCTGCTAATGTCAGCATCATCGTAGCCGTAAACAAGATTGATAAACCGGGAGCAAACCCGGACAAGGTCAAGCAGGAGCTCATGCAATACGGTCTAGTCTCGGAGGAGTGGGGCGGAGAAACCATATGTGTTAACATCTCGGCAAAGAAGCGAGAGAATATCAACCAATTGCTAGAAATGGTGCTGTTAACCGCGGATATGCTCGAACTCAAGGCTGACCCAACCAGGCAGGCCAAGGGTACTGTTATAGAGTCCAAACTGGATAATAACAGAGGCCCTCTTGCTACCGTACTGGTACAAAGGGGAACGCTGAATGTAGGAGATTCCATAGTGACCGGCGTTACGGTGGGCAGGATCAGGGCAATGGTTGACGACAAGGGCAATGCCGTCAAGAGCGCAGGTCCTTCGACGCCAGTAGAGATACTCGGACTTCCCGACGTACCGGAAGCAGGCGAAGTGTTCTACGCGATCAAGGATGAAAAGACAGCAAAGCAACTCGCAGAAAAGAGAAGGCAAAAGCATAAGGAAGAGCAGATGCATGTCACTGCCAAGGTATCGCTTGACGATCTGTTCAAGCAAATACAGGAAGGCAAGGTTAAGGATCTCAACCTTATCATAAAAGCGGACGTTCAGGGCTCTGTCGAAGCGGTAAAGCAGTCGCTTGAAAAGCTTTCGAATGAGGAAGTCAGGATCAATGTCATACATGGCGGCGTAGGCGCAATCACCGAATACGACGTGACGCTGGCCAGCGTATCGAATGCCATTATAATAGGCTTCAATGTAAGGCCCGGCACGAACGTTGCGGAGGCTGCGCAGAATGCCGGAGTCGATATGAGGCTTTATAGGGTAATCTACAATGCCATCGATGATATCGAAGCGGCTATGAAGGGTATGCTCGAGCCCACGTTTAAAGAGGTCGTATTGGGGCATACTGAGATCAGGCAGATATTCAAGGTCTCCGGCGTCGGTTCGATCGCGGGCTGCTATGTAATCGACGGCAAGATAATCAGGACCAATGACGTACGTGTCATCCGCGACGGTATCGTGGTATTCGAAGGGAAGCTTGCTTCTCTCAAACGCTTCAAGGATGACGTCAAGGAAGTGGCGCAGGGCTTCGAATGCGGTTTGTCGCTGGAAAGGTTCAATGATATTAAGGAAAAGGATATAATAGAATCTTACACGATGGAAGAGGTTAAGAAGTAAGTGTGCAGAAGGGCTCTTTAAGCCACAACAGGCTGGACGGGCGGTAAAACCGTCTGCCCGGCCTTTTTGGTTTTTTAGCGGACATATCGAAGGCGCCCGGTGTGCCGGTGATTTGTCAGGGAAGGGAGTGATCCGATTGGATAGGACGGATAGGATATCGGAGGAAATGAGGAAGGAAGTCAGCTCGATAATACACAATGAGCTGAAGGACCCGAGGCTGCCGCAAATGATAAGCATCACCACTGCGGAAGTCACGCGCGATCTGCGTTATGCAAAGATTTACATAAGCGTGCTTGGTTCGGACGAGGAAAAAAAGAACGCCCTGCAGGGTCTTAAAAGCGCAGCGGGCTTCATCAGACGCGAGGTCGGCCACAGGATGCAGCTTCGCTATACACCCGAGCTTATATTTGAGCTCGATGATTCGATAGAACGCGGAGTATATATCACAAAGCTCATAAATGATACGGTCCGCGGCAAACAGGAGGATTAAGGGGTGCTTGACCGGATTGCCGAAGCAGTAAAAGCTTCTGAAAATATTGCTGTCCTGCCTCATGCGACGGCTGACGGCGACGCGCTCGGATCTTCCTTTGCGCTCGCTCTTGTATTGGCCGGCATGGGTAAAAAGGCAGACGTACTTCTTGAGGAAAAAGTTCCGTTAATATATTGTTTTCTGCCGGGAATGGAACTTTCGTTGGTCTATGCGGAAGGACAGGCCTCCGGCGCAACGGGTTCCCAAATTCAATCGCATGACCGGTATTATGATCTGGTGATCGCGCTTGACTGCGGAGATATTGAGAGGCTTGGAACCAGAAGAAAAGTGTTTGACGCCGCTGAAAAAACGGTAAATATAGACCATCATCAAACGAATACGGGCTTTGCAGCACTGAATCATACCAACACAGGCGCATCTGCCACAGGTGAGATCATATTTGAACTGATAGGGCTGCTTGGACAAAAAACCGGAAGAGATACCGCAACAAGCTTGTATACAGCAATCGCGACCGATACGGGAGGATTCCGCTACAGCAACACTACGCCGCATACGCATGAGATCGCGGCGGAACTTATAAGGCAGGGTGTAGATATAGCGGACATATCGCAGAGGGTATTCGACGCCACTTCCTATGGAAGGGTAAAGCTGATGGGCGCCGCAATACGGAACCTTGAACTCTTCGAGGGTGGAAAGCTTGCCATAATGGCTATCACAAATGATATGATAATAAACTCCGGAGCCAAAGAGGAAGACAGTGACGGAATCATAAACGTAGCAAGAAACATAAGGGGCGTCGAGGCTGCCGCAATGCTGAGACAGCTCCCCGGCGGAGAGATAAAGGTCAACCTTCGGTCAAACAATTATGTCGATGTTGCCGCTATAGCGGCCGGGCATTTCGGCGGAGGCCACAAAAGAGCCGCCGGCTTCACTACAGAAGGCGTGCTTGAACAGGTAAAGAAATCCATAATAAATGAGCTGAAGGAAGCGCTCTGATATGGACGGGATATTAAACGTACTGAAACCGCAGGGAATGACTTCCTTCGATGTGGTCGCGCTTTTGCGGGGAATGTTTGACACAAGGAAGATAGGGCACGCCGGAACGTTGGATCCGCTTGCTGTAGGGGTACTTCCAGTATGCCTGGGCAAGGCGACGAAAGCTATCGAGTTCATGATGGAAAAGGATAAATACTACAGGGCGGAGCTTACACTCGGAATAACCACGGATACGCAGGACTCGACGGGTAAAACGATATCTTCGGTCGAGCCTGACTGTACCGATGGGGATATAAGGAAAGCAGCGAGCGCTTTTATCGGTAAGTATTCACAGCTGCCGCCGATGTATTCGGCGTTGCGGATCAATGGAAAAAGGCTTTACGACCTTGCAAGAGAAGGCGCCGAAGTAGAACGCGAACGCAGGGACGTTGAGATATATTCTGCCGGCGTGGTCGATATCGACCGTTCCGATGGGCTTCGTGTCCTGATTGACGTGCACTGTTCAAAAGGCACATATATCAGGACGTTATGCGCAGATATAGGAGATTTGCTGGGATGCGGGGGACACATGTCCTTTCTCCTCAGAAAAAAAGCAGGACCCTTTGGTATTGCTTCGGCTGTTACACTCGAGGAGCTCGAGCGCAGGAAAAGGGACGGATCACTGGGATCGGTGCTGCTGGAAGCGGACACAGTTTTTATGCAGTATGAAAGCTATACGCTTAATGAGACTGAAGAGAAAAAATTCAGAAATGGCGTTGAAATCGATATCTGCCGTTCACCTGATCAGGTGGGGTCAGTTGTCTGTGGAACGACAAAAGAAGGCAGTAGGGCGGCTCCCGACGAGAACGGACAAGGGAGCAATAGCCATACAGTACGAGTATACGATGCTTCGGGGATTTTTACGGCATTGGGTACCGTGCATAGAATAAATGATAAATGGCGCCTGAAAGTAAAAAAATTTTTCATATGACTGTACTAGTACATGTTCGGTATATTGGGTGCGAAATTTGGAGCGGATTTTTTTGGAGTACAAGGCGGAGGAAGGAGGAATAATTGCTTTATTCCGACTGACGACAACGCAGTACTCTGGGAAAATACACCCAAATTATGTCCAGATATGCCGAACATGTACTAACAGCCTGGGGGCTGTGTATGAGAACAATATTCGGAAATGAAAACGAAACATTTGCAGAACGCACTACAGCTGTAGGCCTGGGTAACTTCGACGGCCTTCACGTCGGCCATATGGCGCTCATCAACACACTGACGAACGAGGCCAGGATCAATGGCCAACGTTCCGTAATTTACACTTTTACCAAGCACCCTGAAAATATTCTCAGAAAAAAGCTGTTCACGCCACTTCTGACTACGGTTGGCAAAAGGATACAGCTATTGGAGGGAACAGCGCTCGATTACCTGTATTTTGACGAATTCGACGAAAATTTTTCTCGGCTGAGGCCGGAAAACTTCGTCTGCGAGGTTTTGCTGGACAGGCTCGGCGCAAGGCTCGTCGTGGCAGGCTTCAATTACAGGTTCGGCTATATGGGTCAGGGCGACGTCAACCTTCTCAGAGAACTTGGCAGGAAATATAACTTCAAGGTCATCGTGATACCTCCTGTAAAGGTCGACAACGAGGTGGTCAGCAGCACAGCGATCCGCCAATATGTCGCCAGAGGCGATATGGAAAGCGTATTCAGGCTGCTCGGCAGGCATTATTCCATAACAGGCGAGGTAATGGACGGAAAACGCCTTGGACGAAGGATCGGATTCCCCACTGCGAATCTGCACCCGGAGGAATACCTCGTCATGCCGCATAACGGCGTCTATATCACAAAAACACTTTACAACGGCGAATTTTACAGCAGCCTGACAAATATCGGCCTTAACCCGACCTTTGGCGATGTTGCCAGAATAAGCGCCGAAACACATATACTCAATTTTGACAAGGACATTTACAGGAGCAGCATAGAAGTCTTTTTCCTCAAGAAGCTGCGTAATGAGAAAAAATTTAGAAACGCAGAGGAGCTTTCAGCGCAGATACGCAGGGATGTCCAGGTTGCAAAGGAGTTTTTCGATCTCAATGGAACTTGAACGATACAGGATCGAAGTCAATGGCATCGTACAGGGTGTCGGCTTCAGGCCGTTTATCTATAAATTAGCTAAAAGCCTTGACCTGAAGGGTGAAGTTAGGAATACGTCATCCGGGGTACTGATAGACGCGGAAGGCGATCCCGATTCTATCCGGTCTTTTATCGGCCGTCTTTCAAAGGAAGCTCCCTCACTGTCGCACATAGAGACTATAAAGACCCTGAAGCTGGATCCTGCGGGCTTCGATGATTTTTGCATCAGGGAAAGCAGCCCTGATGAAATACCGAATACGCTGATCTCTCCGGATATTTCAATCTGTACGGACTGCAGGCGGGAACTGTTCGAGCCTTCTGACCGCCGCTTCATGTACCCGTTTATCAATTGCACCAATTGCGGCCCAAGATATACTATAATCCGTGATATCCCGTACGACAGGCCCAATACTACCATGGGCGCATTCGACATGTGCAACGAATGCTATACGCAGTACAGCGACCCCATGGACAGGCGCTACCACGCGCAGCCGGTATGCTGTGAAGCTTGCGGGCCCGGTATGCTCCTGCTCGATAAGGACGGGATGGTCATAGAGACTTATAACAGCGGGCATCCGGGGGAGCACCGACATAGCTGCGTGGATATGGGCGGCTGCAATCGCTTACAGGTACAGGAGAAAATTAAAGGCAAGCATTTGCGTTCCTTCAGGATAATCCAAAAGGCGGCGGAATTGCTGGCTTCCGGCAAAATATTGGCAGTCAAGAGCCTGGGAGGTTACCATCTCGTCTGTGACGCGGCAAACGGAAGTGCGGTCGTTGAGCTGAGAAGAAGAAAGCACCGCGATGAAAAACCCTTCGCCCTTATGGCGAGGGATATGGATACGGTCAGAAAATATTGCGAATCGGATGAAATATCAGAAAAGATACTGCAATCCCCGTCTGCGCCGATAGTACTGCTCAGGCGCAAACCTTCGGCTTTGCTGCCGTCTCAGCTTGCTCCCGGAAACGCGGAACTGGGGATCATGCTGCCATACACTCCTGTACATCTGCTGTTGTTTTCCGGTATAGACGGGAAACCGCCTGTTTGTCCAGAACTTCTTGTCATGACGAGCGGCAACAAAAGCGACGAACCCATCTGTTTCGAGGATACGGAGGCACTGGCAAGGCTTCGAGGGATAGCCGATTATTTTTTAACCAACGACAGGCCCATCAGGACCAGGACGGATGATTCAGTCGTCAGGATCTTTAAAAACGATATTTATTTTATAAGGCGTTCACGCGGTTATGCACCTGCGCCGGTCATAACCAGATCGACCGATCTGACTCGGGAGCAGCCCTCAGGAATCGTTCGGGAGCGGCCTTCGATACTGGCGCTAGGCGCCGAGCTCAAGAATACTTTCTGCCTTACCAGAGGCAGCAGCTTTTTTATAAGCCAGCATATCGGCGACCTCGAGAATATGGAAACACTGCAGTCCTTCGAAGACGGAATCACGCATTATAAAAAGCTTTTCGGCATTTCTCCCAAGGCGGTCGCATACGACATGCATCCGGCGTACCTTACTACAGGGTTTGTCAGTACGCTTCCCGAAGAGTTGGTCAGGGTGCCGGTACAGCACCATCATGCCCATATTGCTTCCTGTATGGCCGAAAACGATCTTTCGGGCGATGTGATAGGCGTTTCCTTCGATGGTACGGGTTATGGGGAAGACGGCGCCGTCTGGGGAGGGGAGTTCTTTACCGGTTCTTATTCGGGCTTCAGGCGCGCTGCACACCTTGAATATTTTGGACTTCCGGGGGGAGCGGCTGCCGTAAAAGAACCCTGGAGACCGGCTGCAGCCTGTCTGTATCTCAGTGGGTTCCATCTTCGTGATGCAAAGCTGCAGGGTGAAGGATTTACGCCTGAGCGTATGGAACTAATGGCGCAAATGCTCGCCAAAGGCTTTAATACCCCGCAGACCTCCAGTATGGGGAGACTCTTCGACGCGGTCTCGGCACTGACGGGCACAGGTTATATCAACCGTTTCGAGGGACAGGCGGCAATGCTGCTGGAGAATGCCGCATCGGGATTTTCGGAAAAGGCGTATGGTTTCGAACTGCTTGAGCGTGACGGTGTTTACATCATTTCCATACGGCGGCTCATATCGGAAATAATGGGCGACGTTATGTCAGGCGTTCCGGCGGGAATAATATCGGCAAGGTTCCATGAAACGGCGGCCTGCATGGTTGAGAAGGTCTGCCTCGGGCTTAGGTCCGGTACCGGGCTGAACAGGGTGGTTTTGAGCGGCGGAGTATTCCAGAACATGAGGCTCCTGGGTTCCTGTACGACGAGGCTCAGAAATAAGGGCTTCGAGGTTTTCATACACCGTAGAGTGCCTGCCAATGACGGAGGAATATCCCTGGGTCAGGCTGCGATTGCTATGGTACGTTTGCGGGATATCTGCTAGAATATATTAAAGCTCGGCTAAAACCTAACTTCCGCTTCTGTAAAGATTAGCGGAAGTTAGATTTTAACGTTGCCTAAGCAATTCGAATAGCAAAAGGGGGGGCTGTTTATGTGTCTTGGTATACCTGGAAAGGTATTGAAGATAGAGGGTAAGGATGCGGTAGCGGAAATAATGGGCGCTGAAAGGCGCATCTCGATAGAATTGCTTGGAGATGTTAAAACAGGGGATTACGTTCTCATACATGCAGGCTGCGCGATACAGGTGGTAGATGAAGCCGAGGCACTCGATACGATCAGGCTTTTTGAAGAACTGAACGAGGTGTCGAATGCCTGAAATACTTGACAGGTTCAAAGATCCAGATATGGCCAGGATGCTGGCTGAGAAACTGAGGAAGCTGGACGGCGAAACAGTTTCCATAATGGAAGTTTGCGGAACGCATACGATGGCCATATTCCGGTATGGCATCCGCAGCCTCCTGCCGGAGAGCATCAGGCTCGTTTCCGGCCCGGGGTGTCCCGTATGCGTGACGCCCGTTTCCTTTATCGATGCGGCCATACAGCTTTCCAGATCGGGGGATGTCATAATTGCGACCTTCGGGGATCTGATGAAGGTGCCCGGGACCGGTTCAACGCTTACTGACGAGAAACGGAACGGTGCCGATATCAGGATAGTATACTCCCCGCTGGACGCTCTCGATATTGCGGCGGGCGAACCCACCAAAAAGGTGGTTTTCCTTTCCGTGGGCTTTGAAACCACAGCGCCAGTGTGCGCACTGGTGGTCCTTCGGGCGGAGGAACTCGACCTGCGTAATTTCAGCCTGCTTTCAGCAAACAAGACGATGCCGCAGGCAATGAAAGTAATTGCGGGCGATAAAAAGGCAAATATCGATGGTTTTCTATATCCCGGACACGTATGTGCGATAACGGGCACAGCAATGGCGGGAGAAATCGCGCGCGAATTCGGCTTACCGGGGGTCGTTACGGGATTTGAGCCTCTTGACGTTTTGCACGGAATAATTTCGCTCACTGAACTGATACGTCATAAAAAGGATACTGTTTTGAATGAATATAAGAGAGTGGTCAGAGAGGCAGGAAATCCAATGGCGTTAAACAGGCTCTATGAAGTATTCGAGCCATACGACGCCGTATGGAGGGGATTCGGCGCTATCCCCGCGTCCGGACTGGCCGTACGGGCCAAGTATTCGGAGTTTGACGCGTGGAAGGTATTCGGGCTTCGCGAGGAAGAAGGCCTTGAACCGGAAGGCTGTATGTGTCCGATGGTGCTTACAGGCAGGATCACGCCTGACAAGTGCGGGCTTTTCGGCAGACAGTGTACGCCAGAATCGCCGGTCGGCACCTGTATGGTCTCCTCGGAAGGGACCTGCGCCGCGTATTACAGGTACGGTGACAGGAAATAAAACAAGGAGTGTTGAGTTTGAACGAATTCATAACGCTGGCGCACGGCAACGGCGGTAAGCCTATGCACGAGCTTGTCGGCAGTCTTTTTAAGAAATACCTTGCGAATGAGCTGCTGCTTGAGGGCGACGACAGCGCGCGTTTAACCGTGCCGGCAGGCAGGCTGGCCTTCTCGACCGATTCTTACGTGATCAGCCCGATATTTTTCAGGGGCGGGAACATTGGAAAGCTTTCGGTCTGCGGCACTGTTAACGATCTTTCGACGTCGGGAGCGATCCCGCTATATTTGAGCTGCGGCTTTATAATCGAAGAGGGCCTCCTGGTAAGTCAACTGGAGGAAATTGTGGCCTCAATGGCCGCTACTGCCGCTGAATGCGGGGCTAAAATCGTAACGGGCGATACAAAGGTCGTGCCTAAAGGCGCGGCTGATAAGTTATTCATAAACACCTCAGGTATAGGACTTATACCTGACAATACCGACATCTCGGGGAAAAACGCCAGACCCGGTGACCGGGTAATCATTTCGGGCACTTTGGGCGATCATGGCTGCGCTGTTTTGCTGGATCGCGAAAAGCTGGGTATCAAATCGGACATACAGAGCGACTGCGCGCCTTTGTCCGGCATGGTGCGGGAGCTTGCAGACGGAGCCGGCGGGGTACATGTGCTCAGGGATGCGACAAGAGGCGGTCTGGCAACGACCTTGAACGAGATAGCCCAGCAAAGCGGAGTTACTATCAAACTGTATGAATCCGCTCTGCCTGTGAGGCAAGACACGATGGGTATCTGCGGGATGCTGGGGCTCGATCCGCTCTATCTGGCCAATGAGGGTAAAATGGTCTGCATCGTGGGAAAGGAATCGGCCGACAGCGCATTATCCATCCTCCGCAATCACAAGTATGGCAAAGATGCGGAAATAATAGGCGAAATCACCGATCTGCCCGGAAGCAGGGTCTATCTTGAGACTATAACAGGAGGCAGCCGGATCCTTGATATGCTGCAAATTGATCAACTTCCAAGAATTTGTTAAAAAATTATTATATTTTAGAGACAAAAAAACATATTTATACGTAAATAGTCTTGATATCAAATACGATGTATTTTATAACATGATAAAATGCAGATGCAATATCGTAGTTATAACGAGGCAAAAAAATGTTCCAGCCTCGTTGAAACGCAATAGAGGTAAGGAAATTTTTCTACAACCGAAAATTTCCTAATGAACCGATGCGTTATAAAGGATGGTAGAATTATGATCATCAGAATGCAAGACATTGGCAAGATCTATGACACCGGCAAGATCCAGGTCGAAGCCCTCAAAAACATCAACATGAACATCGAGAAGGGTGAACTGGTATCGATCATGGGGCCTTCGGGTTCGGGAAAATCGACTCTTATGAATATAGTAGGTTGTCTTGACAGATCCACGTCCGGCCTGTATGAACTGGACGGCGTGAATATCTCCGGGCTTGACGATATCGAACTTGCAAAGATCCGCAACAAGAAAATCGGTTTCGTTTTTCAGTCATTCAACCTGCTTCCGAGGATAACAGCCCTCCAGAACGTTGAATTGCCCATGATATACGCAGGCGTCGGCAAAAAGGAACGCAGGGAAAGGGCTGTTGAAGCGCTGGAAAGAGTCATGCTCGCGGAGAGGATGGACCACAAGCCAAATGAGATGTCCGGCGGCCAGAAGCAAAGGGTGGCAATAGCCAGGGCGCTCGTAAACGATCCGGCAATAATCCTGGCCGACGAACCTACAGGCAACCTCGATACGGCGTCCGGTGAGGATATAATGGCCGTATTCCAGGAGCTCAACAGGGAAGGCGTAACGGTAGTGCTAGTCACACACGAACCGGATATAGCGGAGCACACGAAAAGGATAGTTAAATTCCGCGACGGATTCCTTAAGAGCGATGTAAGGGTCAACAAGCCTGTCGACGCGAGGGAGCTTGTAATAAAATTCAAGGCGCAGGCTGCCGTATAAGACATATTGTTAGACGGGATAGTCAAATCCTATGAATCGATATGCGAAACAAAGGGCCAGCTGCCCAACAGGCAGCCAGGCCTTGAAAACTATAAAGAAAGAGGTTGATTAAATGTCAGATATTCAAGTTACTGCTATAAACCAGGAAGTACCGGCAGAGCAGCCGGGTTTCCTGAAAAGGTTGTTGTGGGTGTTCACTTCTCCAGGAAAACTGATGACGAGTCTTGCTGAAAGGCCAAAAGTGCTTTTGACGCTGATACTTGCCGCAATCCCGATGGATCTGCTGCTTATACTTCAAATGCCGCTTTATAAGGATATGCTAAGGAACTCGCTGATCCAGCAGAGCCAGAGCAGCTACATGCAGTCGCTCGGAGTAGAGATGACACCCGAGATGATAGAAGCGTCGCTGCCGAACAGTATTATTTACGGCTTGATTGGCGGTCCGGTAGAAACTATTATCATGATGCTCGTATCCGCTCTCATATGCTTCGCCATATTCAGGATAATGGGCGGAGAGGGAAAGTTCAAGGCATATCTTTCGGTAGTGAGCCACGCGAGCGTCATTACTGTTTTATACACACTGCTGCTCATACCGATTACTTACATTACCGGCACTCTGAACCTGACGTCTTCGATTACAAGCCTTTCAACGCTTGTATCGAAGGATGCGGTAAGTCCGGTCATATACAGCATACTTAACAGCCTTGACCTGTTTTCGATCTGGTATTACATAGTTGCGGCCATAGGAATGGCGGCAGTTTCCAAGCTTAAGAAAAGAAATGTTTATATCGTTGTTGCAGTACTGTTTGTAATAAGCACGATAATCACCATATACAGCACACAGGCAGCAAGCGCATTACTGGGTTGATTCGATTGCAGGGCATAATTTTGGGAGGTTGAATATGAATAAAAAAGTAATGATCGGCGGTATCGTCGTTATAGTATCCGCCGGCCTTATAACGGCAGGAGTACTGAAGTCGGTCGCATCGGATGGCAATTCGATCCCGGTCAGTGTTGCCGCCATAGAGAAGGGCAGCATATCGTCGACCATTTCCTCCGACGGAGTTCTTGAGGAAGTCGACAAGGCGGAGGTGTTCTTCGACACGCCGCTGAAGGTTGAAAAAGTCCTCGTGGAGGCAGGACAGAAGGTAAAAAAGGGTCAGCCGCTGCTTGAGCTGGATATCGACGCACTCAACTCGCAGCTTGAGACTTTGAAGGTCAACCGGAATACGCAGCAGCTGTCTGCGGATTCCAGAGCTCTGGACGCAGAGGTGGAAAGAGCGGCAAACAACCTGAAGGCTGCGGAGCGCAGTTATAATGAAGCTAAAAAGAAGTATGAAGACAATAAAGCCCTGTATGCATCGAATGCGATCTCCAAGGCTGAACTTGACGCGTCGGAGAATGCATTCACAGAAGCGGACTCGGGCATGAACGGCCTGAAAAATGCCAGGATTGCCTACAATACCGCAGTAGAAAACAGGGATAATACGAAGTCGAATACCTCCGATAGCTTAAAGGTGACTGACATCCAGATACAGGATATTGAAAAGAATATCGCCACGATAAAAGAGGAATGTGCAAGCCCCATCGACGGCGTTGTGGCCAACGTGGGAGTTGAAGAGGGTTCATTTACGAACAACATGCAGGCTGCCTATAAGATCATAAATCCCGATAAGCTTCAGATAAGGGCAAAAATAAACGAATTCGACATCAAAAGCATAGCGGTAGGACAGAAAGTCAAAATAACCGGTGATGCGGTACCGAAGGAAACCGAGGTAACAGGCAGTGTAAAAAGTATTTCCCCCGTTGCGGTCACCAACATGACCTCAAACGGCAACGAAACCGTAGTCGAAGTGATCGTACAGGTGGATGGCGCCGGAGATATACTGAAGCCCGGGCTGAACGTTACCTGCGAGATATCCACAGTAAACAGGGACAATATCCTGCTTGCGCCGATGGAAGCTTTCGTACCGGATAAGGACAACAATATGATGGCTTTTGTGGTCGACAGCAAGACAAACGTCATGACGCAGAAGAAAGTTAAAACCGGGATCAACTCTGATATGCAGGTCGAAATAATCGACGGGCTCAAGGAAGGGGACCAGGTCGTGCTGGATCCGCAGCCCAGCTACAGGGACGGTCTGCATGTCACAATCAAGAAATAACGAGGCAATTTTCGTCTCGTTGAAACGCTGAGAGGTTAGATAAATTTTCTGCAACCGAAAAATTTTCTCTGAATCGATGCGTTATAACAATTCGGAGTAAAGAAGTGAGGTAGACCATGAACTTTTCCGAAAGCTTCAGACAGGCTTTGGATAGTCTTAAAGCAAATAAATTGCGCTCTGTTCTTACTATGCTCGGCATAGTGATGGGCGTGTTTTCGATAATAACGATAATGGCGCTCGGCAGCGCTACTGAAAACTATATGAACGCGCAGTTTGAAAAAATCGGCGCAAATACGATAAGCATAGGCAATAAGAATTTAAATGTTGAAAAGAAGGAATGGCTGACACTCAAAGATATGGATTATATCAAGGAGGCGGCTCCCGAGATAAAGAATGTCGCTGCAAGCATTCAAAGGAGCGGAACGGTACGTGTCGGAGAGAAAACCAAAAGTGCCGTGACACTGGGCGTATCTTCGCAGTACAAGAATTTCGACCTCATCGAGATGAAATACGGCCGTTTTATCAATGAATTTGACGTTTCAAAAAGGACCAAGACAGTTGTCGTGGATGAACAGTTCGTAAAGAAGTTTTTCAAGGAAGGCCAGGATATAGTAGGCGAGACGATCTCTCTCAAAACCGGCTCGGGAACTGTCAACCTTAAGGTGATCGGGGTGATAAGCAGCGGCGACAGCATGTTCGAAGGTCTTATGGACAGTGATATAGTGCCGGCAATCCTGTATATGCCGATAACAACGGTCCAGTCGCTGTACCCTAACAGCGACAGGCTCGATTCCATCAGCGTATCGCTTGTTGACAAGAATAAACTGAGGGATGTGGGTAACAAGATCGTGGATTACCTTGAGATGAAGCACGGCGTCAAGGACGTATACCTGGCGCAGAACTCGGCCGATATACAGGCGGCGATAGGAGACGTGCTCGGGGTTGTCTCGGATATATTGCTCGTTATCGCTGTAATAACACTGATAGTCGGCGGTATAGGCATCATTAACATACTTCTTGTTTCAGTTACTGAAAGAATAAGGGAGATTGGTATCAGGAAGGCTCTCGGTGCGCAAAAGAAGGATATAATACTGCAGTTCATAACAGAGTCAATACTTATGACGGGCATAAGCGGGATGATTGGCATTTTGCTCGGTATCATAGCCGGGGCGATCATTGCGTCCCTCGTCCAGATACCTCCGACAGTCGATCTGAAGGTCATAATACTGGCGTTCCTCGGATCGGTTGCTTTGGGCCTCATCTTCGGCGTCTACCCGGCGAAGCGCGCAGCCGACCTGGATCCGATAGAATCGCTCAGGTACGAATAAGTGCCTGGGCCGACTGGTCGATATATGGATATGCAGGTCGATTTCTATTGCGGAGTCTTGTTCAAAGAGCATATATATTCGGCTTGGTGGCAAATTCAAACTCGCGAAGCATAAATAAAAATGCTTCGCTCAGACATGAATTTGCCCTTATTTATGCTTTATCAATATGCTCTAATTCGCAAAACTCATGCAATATTAATCGACCGGCATATCCGTATCACTGGTTTACCACATATGTGGATATACTATTACCAGGGTCATGCACCCGTACGAGTCATCCGTAATATAATGAACGGATGACTTTTCTATTTCAGGGCAGTTAAGCTGCCGGACTTCGTTACAGTAAGGTGATGACGGGTGCGGATCAACCAGAACAGGACTCCGCTTTTTGATGCTGTTAAAAAATATATCGATGATGGCGTTATACCATTCCATGTGCCGGGGCACAAACAGGGCAGAGGAATACGCGAACTGACAGAATACATAGGTGAACAGGCGCTCCGTATGGATGTGAACGGTATGGAGGACCTTGACTTCGCAAATAATCCCACAGGGGTGATAAAGGAAGCCCAAAAGCTGATGGCGCATGCCTTCGGAGCCGACCATGCATACTTCCTTGTGAACGGCACGACTTCGGGCGTCCAGACAATGATCCTTTCCACCTGTGAACCGGGCAGCAGGATCATCCTACCGAGAAATGCGCATAAATCAACGATAGGCGGCATCATTCTAAGCGGCGCAATGCCCGTTTATGTACAGCCGGAAATTAATGCGGAACTTGGCATTGCGATGGGAATGTCCGTTGAAAACGTAAAAAGGGCTATCAAAAAGAATCCTCACGCAAAAGCCGTATTTGTTATCAACCCCACATATTACGGAATGACATCGGATATCAAATCCATCGTCAGGCTTGCGCACATGCACGATATGGCTGTCATAGCCGATGAGGCACACGGAGCGCACATGTCGTTCCACGACGATTTCCCTCTTACAGCTATGGAAGTCGGAGCCGATATGAGCGCTGCAAGCATACATAAAACAGCAGGTTCACTGACTCAAAGCTCAGCGTTGCTGTCAAGAGGCGGGCTGGTTCCGCAGGACAGGATAAAACACGCGCTTGGCCTCACATTTACGTCGAGCGCTTCATATCTTCTCATGTGTTCGCTCGATATAGCGCGCAGGCAGCTGGCGATAAACGGGCATGAAATGCTGGAGGAGACGCTGGCGCTGGCGAGGTGGGCCAGAGATGAAATAAACAGGATACCGGGGCTGTACGCTTTCGGGCGCGAATTGGCCGGCAGCGGCGGCTGTACCGATTTTGACGAAACAAAATTGGGAATCAATGTGAGGAGAATAGGGTATACGGGCTACGAGGTGGAAGCCCTTCTCAGGGAGCGATTCAATATACAGGTGGAGATGTCGGATTTCTTCAACATACTGGCTATCGTATCGATAGGAGACAGGCAGGAGGATATGGCGGCGCTTGTCGAAGCGATGAGGCAGCTCGCTTCCGATAGGAATGAAAATACCGATATAAAGGATGTTTCCGTTCCAGAAAATCCTGAGATGATAGTAACGCCCAGAGATGCATTCTATAACGAGAAGAAAAGTGTCAGGCTTGAGGACGCGGCCGGCGAAATAGCCGGCGAAATGGTGATGGCATACCCTCCGGGCATCCCTGTGATATGTCTCGGCGAGAGGATATCCTGCGATATGATAGACTATATCAGGCTCCTCAAGGAGCAGCGCTGCGAGCTGCAGGGGACATGCGATCCCAAGGTGGACTATATCAGAGTGCTAGGTTCCGGAGATGAAAAAGGGGATGTGCTGCAATAAACAGATGCCGTGGTGTAACGATGCTGCGATGTAGCATGCTTCGGCGTAACGTCACTGTTAAAGTGAAACAACTCTAAACTATGAATATGATCCCGGCAATGACAAGGGTTGTCCCGATAAGCCTTTTGACCGTCATTTGTTCACCTAGGAATAAAACCGAGCAGAGTATCGTTATCAGAGGCGAACTTGACATTATGATGGTGACGAGAGATACGTCTCCTTTTTTTAATGCCGCATAATATGCAAGGTCTCCTACGAGCGTTGCCAGAAGAGCTTCCGTTGCTATAAGCCACCAACTGCTTGCAGGTATGCTTGCGACCTTTGGAAAGTTACCGCTTATGATCACCCAGGCGGAAACGACGCTGGCAGCAAATATAGTACGGAGTACGAGCCCCGCGACAGGGTCGACGCTTTTGAGCGCAGCCTTGGCAAAGACCGGTGCGATGCCCCAGCAGACCATGCCGAAGAGCGATAGGAACAAAACCATTTTTATATTACCTCCGTTTTTTTTGCTGTGTTTGAAGACCATTATCCCATCCAATACCTTTCTCAAATGACAATATGAGAACAGACAAGATATTATTACTGGAATTTATTTAATAGTGTAATTTCAACGGCTGCAGGCCAAAATACTCTCATGAAAAAAACGATGATGAAAATCAATGCCATTATTATTTGTATTACCATGTCCGGCCTTGTTCAGCCGGCAGAAGCCCAGACTTTAGCGCCCGCCAGCCGCATGTCCGCTACGGGAAGCACCGGAATTTATGAAACAACGGCTCTGTCCATGCTGTCGCGGAAAATACTGCCCGACAAACCGGTACAGGACACGGAAGAGATCATACTGGAAGGAATAAGTATGGATATGGTTTCGGGACCGACGAATGAAATGCCGTGGGAGAACGACAGCGAATTTACCAAGGCCCGGCTCAGGAACGGTACCAACGTTATCCTGGGCGGGTACAGGACCGTACTCAAGGACCCTCTGCCGGGCGAGGAATACAACGTACACCTTGCGGCGAGCCTGCTTGCCGGTATCGTTATCAAGCCGGGGGAGGTGTTTTCGCAGAACGCGGCAATAGGCCCGTATACAAAGGAAAAAGGGTTCGAAAAAGGCCCGACCTATATCGGGACGACCCTGACAACCACTATAGGAGGCGGTGTATGCAAAATTGCCTCGACTCTTTATAACGTTGCTGTCCTGTCCAACCTTAAAATAGTAGAGCGCCATAATCATACAATGCCCGTACCGTATGTCCCGTACGGGCAGGACGCCACGGTTTCGTACGGAAACAAGGATATACGCTTCTCAAATAACACCGGGTCGGATATTATGATCTGGGCCCAGGGTATTGACAACGTCCTGTATATGGCGTTTTACGGCAGCCAGCCGGCTCCGGAGGTTGAGTGGAAGCATGAGGTGCTGGATGTTATAAAAGCGCCTGTTCAATACAGGATAAATCCCGGGATGGGACCCGACGAACAAAAGCTGCTGCTCGAAGGTATGGATGGAGCCGTCGTCAAATCGTGGGTAACGGTCAGCAAGAGCAACAGCTCTGAGACCAGATATATGGGCGTCAGCAGCTATAAGCCCATGCCGTTTCTTATCGAACGCGGTCCGCGGTAGGCCTGCCGTTTATGCATAAATGTGCAGCCCCGGAATAACATCATAATAAATGCTATTCTCGGGGCTTTTACATGCGCAGTAAATCGGACGTATCATTTTTGGTTTTTCTGGCGGGGCAGGGCATCCTGGACCTGGGTGAGGCTATCAGATTCATTGCGGTCACGGTTCTGATATATAAACTTTCCGGATCCGGGATGACGGCTGCTGTGGGCGCCGCTATAGCAGCACTGCCCAGCATAATAGCGTCCCCGCTTTCGGGAGTGCTCGGCGACAGGATGAACGAGAGCCGCATACTGATATTGATCGATATTATCAGGTTTTTTACGGTGCCGCTGTTTTTATATGCGCATAAAGTCTCATTAATATATTTGCTTTTGGTAGTCATTTCACTTTTGGACGTTATCTATGGACCTTCAAGAAAGAAATTCATACTTGGCCTTACAGGCAAAGACAAGGCCCTCGAGGCGAATTCCCGGCTGATGGGAGTTTCAGGCGCCGCTTACCTCATCGGCCCGATGCTTGCCGGGATACTTACGGATCTGTACGGACCTGCGCCGGCCATTATAATGGCGGCTCTTTGCTGCCTTGTTTCCTGCATCATGACGATAATGGCCGTGGCTGCCTGCGGAGGCAGCGCCAGAATACGAGGGTACGGTATTGAGAGCCGAAATACCACGTTTTTTTCACAGCTGATCAATGGCGTCGGTTATTGCAGAAGTGCAGCTTTTATACGAGAATTACTTGTTATAGGGCTTATCACAGGTTTTTGCACAATATCGATCAATCTTTCGTTTTATCCCTATGCATTCGATGTATTGTCCGTAACGGCCAAAGGCTGGAGTCTAATGATAACTGTATATTACGGTGCAAATCTCATTGCCATGCTGTTGGTAGGCTGTTTTGAGAGGAGGTACGGACGGAAAGGAAACGGCGGCGGCCTTTTCTACCTCTGCCTTGCTCTGGTTTCAGTCATTTGGCTGCAATACTCATACGTCAGGAGCTACCCTGTGATACTGCTGCTGCAGTTTACAGAGGGTACGGCCATTGCGATCTGCGGCATACTCCTGGCTGCAAGGTACCAGAAGCTGACGGACAAGAGATTTATGGCAAGGGTCTCGGGCATCGGCGATATTGCAGGCAGTGCGGGAAGACTGGCAGGAATGGGATGCACAGCTCTGATAACGTGGTATTTCAGGTACAGCGATGTTTTTGTTGTCAGCGGTATCCTGCTGATACTATTTGTGCTTGTAAGCCTGACGAATTCCTTATGGTTGCGCAACGATCAGTAGGAATCGCATAGGGCACTGTACTACTGTGCTTTTAGTCTGGATTTGTAAGTTTCTTATCATTTTCCATGGCACTTTTTGTCCGGTATTGCAGGTATGCCTGACCCCCGTTATTTATACATGCCTCTTATCATATAACCGCCGAAAACGCCTCCAAGGAATACGATCCCTAGAAGTCCCGCCGCCACACCGATGCTGAGGTCGATGATGCGGTTCGGGGCTTCGGGCTTGATTGCTTTCTTCATTTGCGTTATAGGATATTTCCTAGCAGCTGTATATCTCATGATTACCTCCGTTACACGAATCTCTTTTAAAATGTTATTTTATATTATTTCCATATGGCGGCCTATTATTAAAATATTTCTGACTTTTGGATATAAAGACGTATACAATATTTTTACCAGATATTGAATAGTATCAAGCGTATTTATTATACTATAAATAGTGATTTCACTACAAAAAG
>JAEYOM010000099.1 GCA_023411715.1 Bacillota bacterium
GGATGACCTTGCCATTTTTCAGCGAGTAGATTATGTATCTGCCATACCCTGTTTTCATATACCCATTTTGTATCAAAGCCCTGTGCAGTTTCAATACAGAGCTTATATTGGGAGCCTCCGTGAAAAAACCGGGCGTTTTGGAGATCTCCGCCTCCGGCAGACTGTTTCCTTCACGCAGCCAGCTGCTCATAGTATTGCCGAAATAGACATTCTCGATCTCGTCGGCAGCCGGTACATATTTTTCATAACCCGTTACATCGGCGGATAATCCGACAAGCACCAGTACGGCGATACCTCCGAACACCAGGAAGCCCTTGTATGAATGCCATACCTTAACCGTTTTTTCAATAAGCATCTGAGGTATCCAGTAGCCCGCGGCGGCGAAAACCAGGCAGGCGGCAACTACGGACGATTTCCCGGATTTGTATAAACAACTTGCTATAAAGCCTCCCAGGAGCATCAAACAAATTGCGAAGCCGTATTTAAACACCGGCTGCAGCGTTTCAAAAGCTATTATATTGCCTGACGCCTCCAGCTTTCTGCGATTATAAGCCAACCCCGCGGCTCCGATGAATATGAATGCCGTCAGGAGATAGAGCAGGCCCTCAATAAGCGAAAAATCATGATTGCCTAACCCCACTACCTTTATGACCGGCAGGACATCCGCCCAGCCGCTGTCCAGCGTTTCCTTGCTGAAGCCGTAGAGAAGCCTTTCGGCAGTAAATGCGACAAGTAAGTAAATACCGTAGGGAAGTATATTCAGTATATAGGTAAAGGTAATATGCGCAATAGTGTTGCCCGTGAACATACCAACGAAGACAGCCGTAGAAAAGAACAGCAAATCGAAAATCAGCGTCAGGCCGACCCATTCGCATACATTAAGTACGGAATAATACTCGCCAAGCCCCGTAAATAGGGCAAGTATGGAAAGTACGGCCGCCGTCAGCAGAACCGGCAGCGAAAAAAGCATTATCCCCGACGCCGTATGGCTTCCGAGCAGAGTAATTCTTTTCAGCGGAAGAGAGTGGATCATGGTCACAGCCCGTGTAGAATGCAGATAACTGAACAGCATAACAGCCAAAAATATAGGGACCGTAAAAACCAACAGAATCTGCGTATTGAAATCTCCAAATCTGTTATATAACGCGCTGGAGGCGGAGAGCCGCAGACTGTTCAGCAGCGCTTCCTTCTGCCATTCATCTTTGAGCGGAAGAACCTGCTGCATATACTGCATGGGCAGCATGAAGAATAGTATAACGGCATATATGGCACCGACCCACCAGAACCTTTTAAAGTCCGCCTTTATGATGTTTTTATCAAATAGCGATATTTTTGACTTCATAGCCAATCCCCCCAAGCTCATAAATAAAAACCTCTTCCAGTGATAATGGAAGCACGTCCAGAATCGTCGGGTTCCTTCGAGCTATCTCCGCAAGAATCTTGTCGCGGTCCCCCTTTATTATGAAGAGGTGTATACTGCCATTTTCACTGTGGCTGAGAATTTCAAAATCCTTGAAGTACCCGGCTGGCAAACCGTCCCCGACATTGTCCGGGAATGCGACCTGCAGCTTGTGTATATTGGTTTTAAGGTCATCAAGATTTTTTTCAATAATTATTTTCTTATCCTGCATGATCCCTATACTGTCGCACACATCCTCAAGTTCGCGGAGATTGTGTGAGGATACGAGCACGGTCATTTCCCTTTCCGCAACGTCCTGGAGCAGCAGGTTCCAGACCTGTCTGCGCATTACCGGATCGAGTCCGTCCACAGGCTCATCCATGAGCATCAACTGGGGCATACTGCTTATGCCAAGCCAGAAAGCAACCTGTTTTTGCATGCCTTTAGAAAGCTTGACTATCCTTCTCCCTGTATCGATAGGAAAGGCTTCTTTCAACTGATTGTACCTTTTCCAGCTCCAGGAAGGGTAAAACGCGGAATAAAAATGGGCTGTCTCATCAATACTGTATTGGCTGTAGAAATACATTTCATCCGGTATGTAAAACATTTTGTTTTTTATATCCGCGCCCTCACCCATTTTCTCTCCGCAAACCGTGATAATTCCCTTATCCGGCCTGTATATCCCCGCGAGGTGTTTAATAAGGGTCGTCTTGCCTGCCCCGTTAGGTCCGACAAGACCGTATACGGAGCCCTTGTTGACATTAAGCTCCAGATTCTTCAAAACCGACTGGCTACCAAAGGATTTACACAGATCTCTTACCCTTATCATAAGGATCTTTCACCTTCCTCTCTCCGATAAATATTCTCAATAACATCAATAACTCTCTTTTTATCCGCTCCGAATAAAATCAGTTCAGAAACGGTTTTTTCAAGGCTTCGGATAAGCTCATCGAGCTTGTTGTCGTCTTTCCACAACTCAGCCGGGGAAACAAAGCTTCCCTTTCCCTTGACGGAATAGATATAACCCTTGTCCTCCAACTCCCTGTATGCCTTTTGGATGGTATTCGGGTTTATCGTAAGCAACTGGGCCTGTTCGCGAACGGATGGGACTCTTTCATGAGGCTTTAAAACTCCCTTTATGATGAGCTCCTTCATTTTATCCTTTATCTGTTCATAGATCGGATTTCTATCCCTATAATCGATCTGGAGCATACATATCTCCTATCTGTATTACTCTTACTAGTACAGTTAATACATTTTGTATTCTATACTTGTTTGAAAAATATGTCAAGAATAAAGCACAATAAAATCGCAAGTACATCGAGTTCTTGCGATTTTTAAACTAGACTTCGCTATTTTCATAAATAAAAAACTCTCCCTTTTGCTGATGCTTGGGAGAGCTGTGTGATTTGCAGAGAATTTCTCAGATTTGAGCAGCGGCTGCGGGCATATTCGTATCGTCTATTCCTTGAACGTCTATTCCCTGACCGTCTATTCCCTGAACGTCTATCCCCTGAACGTCTATCCCCTGAACGTCTATTCCCTGATCGTTTATTTCCTGACCGTCTATTCCCTGAACATTTCTTCCATCGGTACCTCAAGCCCGCTGAAAAGCACCGATTTAACTACATCCGGGTAAGTGTACGTAAGTATCTCGCAAAGCTCCTTATCTTCAAAATGATACTGGGTTACCTTCTTATCCTTCGCGTCAACGATCCAGTACTCTCTGACCCCTCCGTACATATAAACATGCAGTTTTGTCACATAGTCCCGGCTCCTCGTATCCGGCGAGAGTATCTCAACGACAAGGGCCGGTATGCCTGTGTAGCGGTCCCGCACATCCCTTTGCTCATTATAGTCGCACGATACCAGCAGATCGGGCTCGACGGCATTTTTATCGTCCTTCTTCTCACCTTGCAGAGTAACGTCAAACGGAGCCGAAAAGACACGGCATTTCTTCCCGACAAACCAGTTCATAAGGCACCTGTTCAGGTTTGCATGTACGATCTGGTGCGCGATCCCAGGCGAAGACAGCAGGAACACCTCTCCGTCGATATATTCGTATCTCTCCTCATTATCCTCCGTGATCTTCAGGAACTCTTCGTACGTTACCCTTCTGCCCGAATAAGTATATGAAGCGCTGCCCTCCTTGATCATCAGATATCCTTCCGACGGGTCGTCGTACTTGCTGAGCCTTGCTATAACGTGTTCGTTCTTTGTAATGAACACATCTTCTTCCAGGCATTTCTTCAGATACCTGCCAAAGTTGTTTTTCATATCGGT
>JAEYOM010000198.1 GCA_023411715.1 Bacillota bacterium
ATGGGGTTCCTGCTTTGGATTATACCGGTCATTTCGGTGCCGGTTTTTGCTTTAGTTAAGAACAGAAGAATACTGCACTCGGTCAGTTTGATAGTATCAGCCCTTATGCTGCCTGTCGCAGGCGTCACAACAGCCGGCGTACTGTCTGAAAAGGTACTGGAATACAACTGGTTGGGCGGTATATTCTATCTGGATGCCCTGAGCGTTATCATACTCGATATAGTACTGTTAATCGGCTTTTTTGCCGCCGTTTATTCACCAGGTTACATTGAGGAGGAGCTCAAACACGGCAAAATAGCGGCGGGGAAAGTAAACCTGTACTACATGCTGATGTATATATTCATGTTCACCATGGTCCTTGCCCTGAGCGTAAGGAACATGGGCGTCATGTGGATCGCGATAGAGGCGACGACACTGGCTTCGGCGTTCCTCGTCGGTTTTTACAACGACAAGCAGGCAATTGAGGCGACATGGAAGTACGTCATCATCTGTTCCGTCGGCATAGCGATAGCAATGCTTGGAATCATATTCCTGCACATGTCGTCTTCAGGCTCGGTCGGGGCCTCGCAGATACTGAATTGGACTGCGCTTTACGGCAATGCCGGTAAACTGAACGGCCCGGTGCTCCGCCTCGCGTTCATATTCATACTGATCGGTTTCGGTACGAAAGCAGGCCTTGCGCCGATGCATACATGGCTGCCCGATGCGCACAGCCAGGCTCCGTCTCCGATAAGCGCGCTCCTGTCGGGCGTGCTGCTGAACAGTGCGATGTATGCGATCATAAGGACTGTTTCCATTGTGAACAGAAATCAGGGCGGCAGCCTGTTTACCGGGAGGATATTAATCTCTGCGGGTGTTCTGTCGATCATTACGGCTGCAATATTCATTCTTACACAGAAGGATTACAAAAGGCTCCTTGCGTATTCAAGCATCGAACATATGGGTATCATCGCCGTTGCGATAGGTTTGTTCACGCCGACGGCAGTTTTCGGAGCGCTGTTCCATATGATAAACCACTCCTTTACAAAATCGATGCTGTTCCTGTCTTCGGGCAATGTTCTGCAAAAATACGGCACGCGCGAGATATCTAAGGTCAGGGGCCTGCTGAAAGCATTACCGGTCACCGGAACGGTACTGTTCCTTGGGCTGTTTGCCGTTGCGGGAACGCCGCCGTTCAGCGTATTTGCCAGTGAATTCAATATCATTGCGGCGGTATTCGAGGAAAGAAATTACCTGCTCGGCTCGGTTTTGGCCGTTTTGCTTGCTGTTATATTTGCCGGTATCGCATCCGTCCTGTTCAGGATGTTCTGGGGGACGGCTGACGAGGCTGCCACCTTAGAAAAAGCGGCTGCTGCTCGAGAAACGGCTGCCATCACGGAAATTACTGTTGCCGCCCGAGAAGTGGTTGCTGACACGGAATTTACTGCTGCTGTGGAATATGCCGCTGTCACAGAATTAGCCGCCGCCGCGGAATCTACTGCTGCCGCGGAATATGCCGCTGTCACAGAATTAACCGCTGCCGTGGAATCTGCCGTTTCGGCGGGAAACAAGTCCTCGCACATCGGCTTGGCCGTTACCGTCAGCAATCCTGCAGAACCGCGTGAGACCAACATTGCCGGAGCTGCCGTTATCGTCACGCTTCTGGCTGCAACGCTGGTGATGGGGCTCTACATTCCTGCAGCGCTGGGAGAGCTGCTTGAGAATGCCCGGCAGATAATTATCGGAGGATGATTTGATGTTTGATGACGATTTAAAAAAATTGAACGATGAATTTGCGGCATATATTTATAACCGGACTTCACCCGACAAAAATGAATACTGTCTGGAAGCCGATCCTGAGCATATTTGCGAGATATGTACCTGCATAAACCGGGACATGGGTTATCAGCTGGTCTCCATGTTCGCATCTGATGAGAGAAAGCTTGCGGCCGGGAAATACGTTATTTACTATGCGTTCGCCGATAGGGCGGAAGGACGGCTGCTGACGGTAAAAACGCTGCATGGCGAAGAAAACCTGTCTTTCCATTCAATCTGTTCGACTGTTCACGCGTCAGCCCTGTATGAAAGGGAAATACAGGACATGTTCGGACTGGCGCCCCTGGACCACCCTGATCCGAGGCGGCTCGTGTTCCACAGCAACTGGCCAAGGGGCAGCTACCCGTTGAGAAAGGATTTCGACGGCAAAAGCAGACCGGAAAAGGCCAATGTGGAGATACAGTTCAAAAGGGTCGAAGGTGACGGAGTATACGAGATCCCCGTAGGGCCTGTCCACGCGGGCATTATTGAACCGGGCCACTTCCGTTTCAGCGTTGCGGGCGAGCCAATAATAAACCTGGAGGCCCAGTTATATTTCGTTCACAAGGGAATCGAAAAAATGTGCGAAGGCGAAACGATAGAAAAATGCCTTTTCATTTCTGAACGCATTTCAGGAGACGAGACAATTGCCAACTCTCTGGCTTATTGCCAGGCGATCGAAAAAATGGCCGGGATAGAAGTGCCGTCGCGTGCAAGATATACAAGGGTAGTCTTTGCTGAACTTGAGAGACTGACGAGCCACCTCGGAGACCTGACAGGCATTTGCCAGGATACGGCCTACGGTTTCGCCGCTTATCAGTTCAATATGCTGCGCGGCTGGAGCTACAACGTCGCAGACAAGCTCTGCGGTATGAGGTTCCTGAGGAATGTAAACAAACCGGGCGGCGTAAGGAAAGAGTTTATATCGGGCAGCGAAGCCAAAGTTTTGGAACTTCTGGGCAGGATAAGGACCGAGCTCAAAGATACAGTCGATATCATCAATGCCAACAGCCTGTTCATCGACAGGGTCGAAAATACCGGGGTGCTATCGAACGGGGCGGCACAGGATCTCAATATCGTAGGCCCGGCAGGCAGAGCCTCGGGCGTGCGTCATGACATAAGAAAGATCTTCCCGTATGCCGCTTATGACGAGTTGGATTTCACGGTACCGGAGCACAATAACGGCGATGTGAACTGCAGAATGAATGTAAAAATTGAAGAGTGCCTGGAATCGGTAGACCTTATTGTAAAAGCAATAAATGCTATGCCTGAAGGCAAGCTCTTTAAGACTTTGCCAGATATAAAGCCGTACAGTCATGCCTTCGGGATTACTGAAGCGCCAAGGGGCGAGAACGTTCATTTTGTGATGATGGGCGAAGCCGGCAGGATATTCAGATACAAGATCAGGACGCCGTCGTTCTGCAACTGGCCGGCCGTCTGCCTTGCAGTGAGAGGCAACATCGTACCTGATTTCCCCTTGATAAATAAGAGCTTTAACCTGTCATATGCAGGCAATGACCTGTAAAAACGGAGGCAGTGATGTTTAAAACGGTAGAAAAACTCATAAAATACCCCAGGCTTACCCAGGAGTATCCCCAAAAAGCGCTGGATTCAAGCTTGTTTGTCGGCAGGCCGGAAATCGATCAGGATAAATGCAGCGGCTGCGGTGAGTGTATGGGCCACTGTCCGTCGGCCGCAATCGAAAGCGATACAGGATCAGCTAAAATTATGATCGATTATGGCAAATGCATTTTCTGCGCGCTGTGCGAAGAGATATGTCCCGTGAACGCGGTAAGGATGACTCATGATTTCGAACTTGCCCGGAAGAGCAAAAGGTCCCTCAAAAGCGCTGCAATCATAGTTGGTGACGACAGTACTCCGGCGATTCCGGAAGGAGAACTGGAAACGCTCCTAAAAAAGCGCATCAACAGGCTTTTCGGGCGCAGCCTGCAGATAAGAGAAGTCGATGCGGGTTCCTGCAACGGCTGTGATTATGAAATAAACGCACTGAATAACCCTTTCAACGATATAGAAAGACTTGGGATTCATTTTGTCGCATCGCCAAGACATGCCGACATGCTTCTTGTGACGGGACCGGTATCGCGAAACATGGAGGAAGCGCTGATCAAGACTTATAATGCAGTCCCGGATCCGAAGCTGGTCGTGGCGGCCGGCGCATGCGCATGCAGCGGGGGGATATTCAAAGGTTGCTACGCTGCGGGCAAGGGTATAGACACAGTGATTCCGGTGGATGTTTACATACCGGGCTGCCCACCAAGGCCGCAGGCGATTCTGTACGGCATATTGGAGGCGCTCGGCAGGGCGTAGAAAGTTAAAACATCAGATACTGATGATTATGGGCCGCTTCCGAGCGTACTATTTAGCCAGCAATCCGCAGCCGGCTCTGCCCAAGCCGGGAGACTTGGGTAGCAGCAGTCTTGGAACGCTTCGCTCAGCAACAGCAGTCTTGGAACGCTCCATTAAGCAGCTCAAGGCTTTCAAGCACCTGGGCTCTTTTATCCGCCGGTATGCGCTCCAATATATCTGAAAACTTCCGTTCCATACCGGATTCTATTTCCTTGAAAACAGCTTTACCGCTGTCTGTCAGTTCGATCGTAACGTACCTTCTGTCTCTGAGATCCAGTTCCCGTATCACATAGCCGCTGTTGACGAGATTGTTCACAGTACGGCTCATAGTACTGCTATCCAGATTCAGCAGTCCGGCAAGCTCCGCCAGCGAAATACCGCCGGCGCGTCCAATCTCCACTATCGCATGGCACTGTGCCAAAGTGACATTGCAGCAGCACATTTCGCTGTCGCTGAGCAGACCCAGCTTTCTCTCGAGTATCCGAATGCTTTCTCGCAGACGGATCGGATCGTTATCGTTTTTCAATTATATATTCCTCCGTATTTCTTGAATGATTTTTCCGCCCTATCGGCTGTTATCAGCCGTCAGCTTATGAA
>JAEYOM010000067.1 GCA_023411715.1 Bacillota bacterium
GAAATAGTGACCTATAAGCTTCTGATGCCGACTTCCGGTGCGGCGGGAAGCAATGAACTGACAGTAAAAATGGATTATCGCGATGCAAACGGAAACAGCTTATCCGAACAGAATCAGATATTTGTACCCACAGGCGAAGGTGAAGGGTCAAGACCTGAAATCAACTTTGAAAAAATCGTATCGCCTCAGTCCGCGCTTTCACCCAGAAAGGAATTTACTATTGGCTTCGGACTCAAAAACAGCGGCGCAACTGCCAAAAATGTAAAAGTATCGCTGACTGCAGATGCCGCAATGGTCATAAAATCCGTAAACCCTGTATACATAGAAAAACTGGGCGCCAATGGCATAAAAAATATATCATTTACATTATTTGCATCTGACGACGCAGTTACAAAAAATTACCCGGTAGCTATAAACGTCGAATATGAAGACGCATTTGGGACTAAATACACAGCGGCGCAGTATGTGGGCGCGTACGTTGAAAACAGCGCAGGCGGCAAGACCGTACCGAGGATCATAGTTGACAACTATTCCATGGAGCCTTTCCCCGTAAATGCAGGTTCGGATTTCACGCTTAAAATGTCCTTCCTGAATACCAGTAAAGTGATAGACGTTTCAAATATAAAGGTATCGGTTTCATCGGATGACGGTACCTTTACACCAACGGATTCCGGTAATACATTTTTCATCGACAGGATATCAAGCGGGCTGAATGTTGAAAGAGAACTGCTTATGCACGTAAAACCTGACGCGGAGCAGAAATCCTATGTACTGACTGTGGATTTCGAGTATGAGGACAGCAAGGGGAATCCGTTTACTTCAAAAGAAACAATAAGCGTGCGCGTTCTGCAAAATCCAAGGCTGGTTACCGGAGATTTGAACCCCCCGTCCGATGCTTTTGTTGGGCAGCCGGTGCAGGTTTACCTGGACTTTTACAATATGGGCAAATCTACGCTTTACAACCTGCTGGTCAAGCTCGAAGGTGATTTTGACGGACAGAACCTGAGCTATTACGTAGGCAATTTTGAATCCGGCAAGACCGATTTCTTCGACGTATCCATCAGCCCGAAAGCTAAAGGTCAGCAAAAAGGAAGCGTCCTGTTCACTTTCGAGGATGCGAACGGTAAAAAGTCTGAAATCCGCAAGGATTTTACTCTGAACGTTACCGAAATGGCTCCGCAGGGTCCGATGGTTGATGGAAACGGTATGCCGGTCGGCAAGGACGGTGTGGTAATGGGACCCGATGGTAAGCCAATTGCCGCAGGCCCCGCCAAACCGAGCATATGGATATACATAGGAGGAGGAGCGGGGCTTCTGATCCTGGCAGCCATAGTGTTTGTGATACTCAGGAGAAGACATAACAGAAGGAAGGAAATGAGTCTGGATGAATAAAAACGACCTGGTCAGGCTGGTATTGAAAAATTTCGTACGAAGAAAAACCAGATCCATTCTCACCATCCTCGGTGTTCTGATCGGGACGGCGTCAATTGTGGTCATGCTTTCGATCGGGTTGGGACAGAATGAAAACTTCAAGCAGCAACTGAAGAGAATGGGCAGTCTTAATGTAATAGAAGTCAATCCATACTTTTTTCAGGAGGATGGCAGGGGCGGCGGAGTATCGAAAGTTACTCCGCTCGATGATAATGCCGTCGCCAATATAAAGGCAATTGAGGGTGTCGAGGCTGTAATGCCATATATGCAGACCTACCTTAAAATAGTGTCTGGTAAATTTGTCACAGGTGCGAATATAGTGGGTGTCGATCCTTCCGTTCTTGAAGCATTCGATTTCAAGGTGGCTTCGGGAAGGCTGCTCATGGAAGACGATACGGCAGCGTTGCTTTTCGGAAGCGATACCCCGTACAACTTTTATAACCCAAGGGCTTCGAGTAACGGTACGGGCGGCAGATATATGTTTTTCGCCGGAGGAATGGGCGGAGGCACCGAGAGGCCCGCTCCGGACGTAGATGTGCTAAACGACAAGATGGTCATGACCTTTGATTCAAGTTATGGCGAACGCAGGCCCGCTGGCATGGGCGGTACTACGCCGACCAAACCGCCGACGCTTTATAAGGTCAAGGGCGTCGGTATTCTCGAAGCTTCACAGGATGATAAATCCTACAGTATTTATATGGACATCGAATACCTCAAGAAGATCATGAAGGAAAATGAACGGGCGCAAGCTTCACAGGGAGTGCGCTATAGCTCCGGACAGCCGGAAGGCTACCAGCAGGTCAAGGTAAAAGTTAAGGATATGAATGATGTGCAAAAAGTGACGAGTCAGATAAAGGAAATGGGGTACGGAACATACAGCCTGACCGACATACTTGAAAGCATGCAGCAGCAATCGAAAACAACGCAGGCCGTACTTGGCGGTATCGGCGCGATTTCGTTGTTAGTAGCTGCGCTCGGTATTACGAATACCATGATAATGTCCATATATGAAAGGACCAGGGAAATAGGCGTTATGAAGGTACTCGGCTGTATGCTCGGGGATATCAGGAACCTGTTCCTGTTCGAGGCCGGAATGATCGGGCTGGTCGGAGGGTTACTGGGGCTGTTGTTCAGCTATGGGGCATCCTTCCTGCTGAATAATTTCGCGGGAGGGATCTTAGGAGGAGGAGGTTATTCCGGTGAAAAAAACATAATTTCGGTTATACCGGTATGGCTGGCCTTATCATCACTTGGCTTCGCAACACTGGTAGGCCTTATTTCCGGCTTTATGCCGGCCAGACGCGCCATGAAGCTCAGCGCCCTTGAGGCGATCAAGACAGAGTAAAAAGAGGGTAAAGCAAATAGTGCGCCAGTTATTAGAAATTGCATGGGTTTTGCGAATTAGAGCATATTGATGAAGCATTGTTAAGGGCAAATCTCTGTTTGAGCGGAGCGAGTTAGATTTGCCGCCAAGCTGAATCTATATGCTCTTTGAACAAAATTCCGCAATAGCTAATAACTGGCGCACTATTTATAATTTACTTTTCCGAGTCGCTCTGCCGGATCTCTTTTCTCTTTATCTTACCGCTGATGGTCTTCGGGAGCTCGTCCACAAATTCGATCACCCTTGGGTATTTATAAGGGGCGGTAGTCTTCTTGACGTGGTCCTGAAGCTCTTTTACCAATACGTCGTTTCCTTTCCAGCCATTGGTTAGGACTATCGTTGCCTTGACGATCTGGCCCCTTACAGGATCGGGTACGGCAGTAACAGCGCATTCCAAAACTGCGGGATGCTCTATTAACGCGCTCTCTACTTCAAAAGGCCCAATGCGGTATCCTGAGCATTTGATTACGTCGTCCGACCTGCCTACGAACCAGAAATAGCCATCCTCATCGCGCCATGCGACATCGCCCGTATTGTAAACGCCATTGCTCCAGACGCGTGAAGTCGCTTCCTCATCGCGGTAGTAACCCCTGAATAGTCCCGGAGGCAGGCCTTTATCCAGGTTTTTGATCACAATGCTTCCTTCTACTCCGGATGGGCAGGAGCGGCCGTTATCATCGACGATATCGATATCGTATAAAGGAGAAGGTTTTCCCATTGAACCGGGCTTGGGCTTTATCCATTCGAAGTTTGCGCACAATACCGAAGTTTCCGTCTGGCCGAAGCCCTCGATGATCTCAAGGCCTGTTGCCTTTTTGAACTGTGAGAAGACTTCGGGATTGAGCGGTTCACCGGCCGTGTCGGCCATTTTGATGCTTGAAAGATCATGTTTGGACAGATCTTCTTTTATAAGAAAACGATATATCGTCGGCGGAGCGCAGAAGGACGTGATCCTGTATTTTTCGATCATGTTCAATAGCTTCTCCGGAACAAACTTTTCCATATCATATACAAACAGCGCAACGCCGCAGATCCATTGACCGTAGATCTTGCCCCAGCCGCATTTGGCCCAGCCCGATTCGGCAACGGTCAAATGCAGCCCTGTCTCTCCAAGCCTCTGCCAGTAATGTGCAGTTACGATATGTCCGATCGGATAGAAGAAATCATGAGTTACTATCTTTGGCATCCCTGTGGTACCGGAGGTGAAATACATCAGCATTTTATCGTTTCCGCCCGTATAATCGCTTCCGGTCGGCTTTACCCAGGCGTCAGAGGCTTTTTCGAGCTCTGCGTCAAAGTCCAGCCAGCCCTTGCGGGTTCCGCCGACAAGGGCTGTCGTTTCAACGGTCGGCGAATCCTTCAGTGACTCTTCGATAAAGGATACTATTTCATGATCGGGTACGGATACGATCATTTTGACTGAAGCCGCATTATTCCTATACACTATGTCCTTCTTTGTCAGCTGGATCGTTGCAGGGACCGATACGGCGCCTATCTTTTCGAGTGCAAGCGTACAGACCCAGTAATGCCAGCGCCTCTTGAGCAGCAGCATGACAACGTCGCCTTTTTTGATGCCTTGAATTTTGAACAGGTTGGCTGCCTTGTCACTCAGACGTTTCATATCCATAAAGGTGAATATGCGTTCCTCCCCGAAATCGTTGCACCAGACCATCGCGGTCTTGCCGGGTTTTTCCCGGGCCCATGCGTCCACTATGTCATAGGCGAAGTTGAAATCTTCCGGTACATTGACCCTGTAATTACTTTTGAAGTCCTCATATGAAGTAAACTCAGTTCTCGGCAAAAACTTTTCCAGCATTTATTTAACTCCTTCTGCGTTATTGTCATGCAATATCACGGTCAGAAATTTGCAGGACTTATCATTTACGGCAGTCTGGCCATGGGGGATGGTTGGATCGAAATAAAGGGAGTCGCCGGGCGTCATTACTATTTCGGAGCCTCCCAATATCACTTTTACCTGTCCTTCGAGCACGTAGTTGAATTCCTGGCCGGGATGAGAAACAAGCATCATCTTTTTATTTTCTTCAGGGTCGATAGTCACGAGCAAGGGCTCGATTTTTTTGTTCTTAAAGCTATATGATAGGCTTTGAAAGGTATATCCCTTGTATCTCTCTATATATGGCGCTTCACCGCTCCTGACAAGGCAGTAGTTCTGCAGGTGCGGCGTCGAACCGGTCAGTAGTTCGGTAAGCTCCACACCGAGTATTCCGGCGGTTTCATAAAGGGTGCTTATCGGTATGCCTTCTTCGGCGTTTTCGTATTTCATATAAGTATCCAGCGGTATCTTAAGCTTCCTGGCAAGGGTATCCGCAGTCATTCCGGATATTTCCCTGATTTCGCGTATGCGATCTGCTATCTGTCCGATTGTTTCTGACATATGCTTCATTATCCTCCTGAACATTCGATTGGGAGCTTTCTGGCTATACAGCGGCGCTGTCAGCCTGATATTATCATAACTTATATTAACATAAATTAATGCAGTTTTTAATAAAAAGTTGGCTTTTCATTCTGGCGAATATACCAGAACGATGCAATAAGCGATTCCGTTGCAAAAAGTCGCTTATCAATGTCTGTGTAACTTTTTGCAGTGAAATCAATAATTGAAAATATTAACCAATTGTTAATTTATATTTCCCATTAGTGCCTGTATGATAAAAATGGAGGCTGCCTATTATGAAAGTTATCGAAAGACAAAATGTAAAGACTGCCGAAATGAGCTCCGTTACTGCGTTTGAAGAGCTGATAGAGCCCCACCAGAAGAGGATCTTCAATTACCTGCTCAGAGTATGCGGCAGTGAATTCGAAGCGAGCCAACAAACGCAGGATATTCTTGTCAAAGCCTATGAAATACTGCTGTCCGGAGAGGATGCTACAGGCATTCCCACCTTTATCTACAGAGCCGCCGCTGAGATAGGCAGGCAGGCAGTCTGCAGCTCCGAAATAATACTAGCCTGAACTTATCGCAATGTTTGAAATTTATAGAAGCCGTAGAAGCAGGGCTAAAAATAATGTAGAATATCATTATAGATTTTATTCTATCTTATGCGAATGGGGAATATAGATGGCAGAGGTCGGGGTAAAAGTATTAATTGTTGAAGATGAAGCATCCATAAGGAAATTTATTGCAATAAACCTTGAACGCAGCGGTTTTGATGTGTTGGAAGCGGATACCGGTGAAAAAGCGCTTGAAATGGCCGCAGACTGCAAGCCAGCAGTAATGGTGCTCGATGTCATGCTGCCCGGGATAGATGGTTTCGAAGTGTGCAAGAGGCTCAGGGAAGAAATGCCTGAACTGATAATCATAATGCTTACGGCCAGAGGTCAGGATATAGACAAGATAACGGGGCTCGAAATAGGTGCGGACGACTACATGGTAAAGCCGTTCAACCCGAGGGAACTTATAGCCAGGATCAGGACCGTACTCAGAAGGACTGAAAAAAAGCAATCCGACGAAACTACATTATCATATAAGAACCTGCTGATGGACCTTAAATCCCAGAAATTCTTCAGGGACGATACGGAAATCGAATTGACGCCGACTGAATTTTCCGTCCTGAAGCTGTTTATGTCCAATATAGGCAGGGCTTTGAGCCGTAATGAGCTTTTCAATACCGTATGGGGCAAGAACTATTTCGGTGACCTTAAAACACTGGATGTTTACATAAGAAGGTTGAGGGAGAAGATCGAGGAGGATCCTTCGAAGCCCCGGTATATAGAGACTGTTTGGGGATATGGCTACAGATGGTGCGACAAATGACCTTTTCTGCTGGTCAAGGAAGGTGATTGTGATGAGTATCAGAAAAAGGATGACCATGGGCTTCATATTCGTCATAATCCTTACGGTCCTGATACTGGAAATACTGATCATCAATATAGTCCGCGTCAATTATTACAATAACCTCGAGGCAAACCTCCGCAACCAGCTGAAGGTTTCCTGCGAGCTGTATTCAAGATACTTTTCCGACGCTACTCTTTCTGATAATGTGCTCAATAATGTCGATACGTTCTGGAAGCAGTCCAATGCACAGGTACAGATAATCGACACGAATGGTCGCGTACTTATGGACTCCATCGGTTACATGCCTAAAAGCAACGAGCGGCTGCCCGACGTGGACGACGCATTGAAAACAGGTTACGGGGCCTGGTTCGGGAAGGCCGATTATGACAGTAACGGGATAATGGCTGTTTCTCAGACATTAAAATCCGACGGCGTTGCAGTAGGCGTTCTTCGGTTCATCAGCACTCTCAAAGCGGTAAATGAGGATGTTTACGCCGTAGCCAGGGTATTTATCATAATCGGAGTAATCGTATCGGCCATATCTGCTTTTCTGAGCTTGCTGATCTCCAACACCATAGTCAATCCTCTCAAAAAAGTCACTGCAGTTGCTGCAAAAATGGCCTCCGGAGATTATCACATCCGCAGTGTGCGAACTTATAACGACGAAATAGGCAAGCTGTCCGAAACATTGAATTTTCTTGCTGAAGAGATCGACAAGAGAGACAGGCTGAAAAATGATTTTATTTCATCTATCTCACATGAACTGCGAACCCCGTTGACTTCTATCAAAGGCTGGGCGGTCACGCTCATGGAAGTTGGAAGTGAAGAAGCGGCCGGCGGTGAGGAACGTATCGGAGATATTATGAATACGGGCGGCGAAAATAGCGAAGGCAGCGGAAATAGCGAGGGTAGAGAGAATAGCGGGGACAAGGAAGCAAGGACTGAAGAACCTGTAAAAGCCGAAAACAGGGAGTTGTTCTCAACAGGCCTCGATATAATAGAAAAGGAATGCGACCGGCTGACACAGATGGTAGAAGAGCTGCTTGATTTCTCAAGGCTTACATCGGGCAAGCTCAGTATCAGAAAAGAAAAGGTGCCGCTCGCCGAATTCGTAGATACTGTCGGAAGACAGCTTGCTCCCAGGGCAGCCAGGGATGGACTCCATTTCGTCGTGGAAGCGGAGGAAGGGCTGCCGGATATCATCTCCGACGCAAACCGTCTGAAGCAGGTGATTATAAATATTCTGGACAACGCGTTCCGGTTTACACCTGCGGGAGGTAAGGTTCTGTTCAAAACTGAAATCAGCGGAGGCGAGATCATTTTTACAGTAAGCGATACGGGCTGCGGTATACCGGCAGATGAAATGCCTTATATAAAAGAAAAATTCTTTAAGGGGAAAAACAGTAAAATGGGCAATGGAATAGGACTGTCTATCTGTGATGAGATCATAAGGCTCATGAACGGCAGTTTTTCAATTTACAGCCAGACCGGCAAGGGTACGAGCATCATTATCCGTATTCCTGCCGTGACGGAGGTTTAGCGGTATGAATACGATGATTGTAAAGATCGATGGATCCGATTCATATAAAGCTTCCGGTAAAGGCTTGCGCCGGCGGCTTTCACTGCTCCTGTCCGCCGCTCTGCTTTCTGTCGCATTGTCAGGATGTACTCAGACAATAACTGATAACGCCGACAGGATTGCCAGGCCTTCAAACTCCGAAGCTTTATTTTTCGGCACCTGGAAGCTGGAAAGCTGCAGCGGCGGAAAGCTGGAGGGAGAGACCCCCGACGCCCAGGCGTCTCTTGAAGAAGACAGCGTAAGTTTTGCACAGGACAGATTGGTGTACGCAGGTAACGAATATACAGATATCAGCTATAAAGTCAAACGTGTCGGCGTCGATGAGTACTTTCTGCATAAAAACACAGGTATACCTCCGGAGCTGGATTTAGCTAAGGGTGAGATCCTCGTTATCACAGTTTATTCGGAAGATAACTTCCTGTTTGAGCTGTTAAGCCCCTCAAAAGAAGATATAAACAAATCATTAAACAGCATAATAGCTTCAATAGATGACCGGTTTTACAGAATGAGAAAAATATCGGATGAATTCACGGAAGCTGCCGATACAGAACAGCAAATACCGGGCCAGTCAAGCTCCGATCAGCAGGGTTCAGGCAAGCTGCTTCGCTCCGGGATACTGCTCGGGGTCAGGATCCCTGTCCGGACTAAAGACGGACTTGGAGATTATAAATACGGTACATACTGGATCTCAAGTGAAAATCGTACGCTTCGTTCCGTCCTTTACGCGGATGATATATTCCTTCCCAGGATGGACGGTTTCTGGAAGCTCAAAAATTACAAGAAACTTGGCCCTATTGGTACCGAGGATATGTTGGTCGCATATAAGGTAACAAATACGGACAAATTGCAGATAACGAGCTTCCTCGGGAATGTATCGGAACGTATCGAAGCAGGGACCAGAAAAGCTATAATGTATGTGGGAAATGATTATGTATGCGTGGAAAAAACAGTTTATGGCAGGGACTCGAATGTTTCAGGCGCAGAGGACGTGGCCGGGGCGACGTTCGGCAAACAGGGCAGCGGCAGTGATGTCAAAATGCTTAGGACGCTTCCGGTAGACAGTATTGCAAGTGTGGACGGCATAAAAATTTCAGACCTGGCAGGCGTCAACGGTACCATAGCCATGGAAAGCGGTGTTTCCGAGGTCTTAAAGAATTCCGGATACCGTGGTGTGACCAATGCCGACGAAAATGAACAGGCTAAGAATTTCTCTTTATACAGAAAAACAGGCCATTGGTTTTTTAAGGGCCGCATCAACCTGGACCAGAAAGAACAGCTGCCTTATATGGATTTTAACCTGAACCTGATACCGCCTGCCGATATGGTAGCCTATGATGTGCTGCAGGTGCCGTGGACGACCGTAAAGGATAAACTTCCTGATGCCGTCGACATATACACTTCTCCAAATAAAGACATGGCTGTTATTTTGACCAGGAGCAAAATTCTCGTATATGCCATTGAAAACAAGACCTTATCCGATGCTCCCCTTGCCTGGTTCAAGCTTGAAGACGGAAGCTCGGTCATCATGGCGGAATGGGGTATAGGAGAGTACGCACCTATCTGGGAGAAATCCTTCACTAAAAACAATGAGACAAAGCAGGTCGCAGCAATAAAGTAG
>JAEYOM010000158.1 GCA_023411715.1 Bacillota bacterium
CAGCAGACTTTAAACCCTATATTGCCGAATTGACCCCAATTCCCGATGATATCCTCGCGGAACTGAAAGCATATAAGGATGATAAGGATGGAAAATTGCAACACAAGATTAACGGTGTTGGTATAAATGAATATATATCTAATGCTGATTTGCTTCAAAGAGTTGGTGTTGAACAATTAAAAAGACAATGCATTGCGGCTAAATCAATGCTCGAAATTGAAAATAACGTTGACTATAGAACTATAGACAACAATTTTATACAACAATATCGTTATTATTTTACTCCTTTGAGTGAAACAGGGGAGATTACGACAGATATAAATTTAATTGTACATAGATATGAAGATATTAAAAAATATAAGATCGTTCAAAAAGCGGAATTTTATACTGACCCATCGCTTATCTATGTTAATAAAAACGGTGAAACACGTATAAGAGGTAAACTTAATTTTATGTTTGAATCAATTGATAAGCAGTACTTTGCAGATCATAGCTTACCTCAATATGAGCTTAATAAATGGTATGAATCTGACCTTGAAACAGACTTTGGTATCTTCATGTCTAAATATTCTAATTTATGGCCTCACTCTTATTACACGTACGCGGATAGGTTTTACTTAAATAACAACTTTTTGGGCTATGACAGGTAAGGAGGTAATTTGCGTGAAAAAGATTTCTCTTTACATATTTGTTTTTGCTTTATTGTTTAATACATTAGTTTTAAAGGTTTCAGCAGCTACAAAAGAATTTCGTTACGATGATAATAAAGACGTTGTATATTACCGTTCTGCCCCGGTTAAAAAAGCCACGCACAATACTAAGTACAGGGTTATAGGTTATACAGTTAAATATAGATCATATTCAGCTATGGTAAAAACTGTACCATTTGGAGATGAACCAGCCGGTGAAGATTATGTTACCACGTATTTTGAAATACCGGCACATAACGATAAAAACTATAATGGTGTATTATATAAATCTATTTTTACGAGGCTCAACGAATCGAATCCTGGTCATAAAGATGAATTTGACAAACTTTGGGGTATTGATAACACTTTAAAGTTTGACGCAATTATGACAATTGTTGAGAATGACGAACCACTGGCTGATATGAGGGACAATGGTACATTCGTCAAGCACGACACGAACACAAAGGCGCAAAAGGGTAAAGATTATTTTACAACTAATGCTATAAAGGATGTAAGGGAATGGGCTAATAAGCCTGATATTGATACATTTTTCGAAGTGCCTTGCGATATTAAAGGTATACATATACTTGACCCTGGCCCTACTGTAGCTCATATTTCTAAGGGCAATTCTATTGTTGACAACCAAACTTTATACTATCTGGATAATGATATAATTGCTCTATCCGGTGACAAATCTGAGTTTCCGGGTTATGGAAGTTTATCTAAATATCCAAAAGCAGATGGTAAAACATATAAATGGGAATATAAGTCCGTTTCATCATCGTCCTGGTCTCCTATAAAAGAAGGCGAGGGCATGGTTTCGCCAGCTTTCCCAAAGTTGGGCATAGGTAGTTATAACGTAAAGCTCACTGTTTGGTACAGAATAGGTAAAATAACCTACCCTGAAAAGTTAAGCTCAGCGCAAGTCACACTAAACATCAGCCCGGCCCCGATAGGTGCGTATGTAAAAGCTGAACTGGCTACCGAGGGCGATATTATGGTCACTCAGGCTCAGATAGATTCTAACGCTTTAATCAGTATTCCCGTTTCGGTAACCGGCACATTAAAGAATTATGCCGACATAAGTAAAATAACACAGTGGAAAAATCACCTTCGCAAGGACCCTTCAGGGGCTGACGATCAATATCAGGCCTTTACATATACTTCAGGCCTTGGCTTGACGCAAACTTCTCAAAAAATATTTACCGTCCCGGCGGGCGTGCTCAAATCTGTTGATAGTTATACACAGAAATACGCCGGTGCTTCATATGTGACTGTAAATGGTCGGCTAATTCAAAGTAAAACGGAATACTGTACTGTGACTTTATACAAGGGTACACCGCCGCCGCCGCCGGTCACCAACATACCGCCTGTTGCCGACATATCGGCCCCGGCTACAGTAAAAGTTGGTGATGTGTTCCCGATATTCGGGACAGGCTCATATGACCCGGACGGAACTATTGTGCGTTATATATGGAACTGTAAAGGCGCGGATCAGAATCTTCCTGAAGTGCCTTACGGTGACATTGTTTATTCTAAAGAGGGCGAATACACGCTTTTATTGATCGTTGTGGATGATGGAGGGGCTTCTTCATATACCAGGGTTACAATAACGGTAGTGCCGCCTACGCCGGATGCGCATTTTAAGGTTACGGGTGCATTAAAGGAAAAGCGTATTGTTTCACTTGAAAATCAAAGTTCAAGCCCAACGAGATATCCGCTGACACCATCGAAAAACAAATGGATGATCACACCGGTTGCCGGTTCGGGAGCTGTTTCCGATGCGGTTTATAAAGTCACAAACAAGTCAACGGATAAATTACAGGTAACAGGTGATGCGTATACATCGACAAGCTTTAATGGGTTAAATCTACCCGCTGCTCTGTTCAGCAAGGCCGGGCAATATGATGTTACCCTTACAGTTACTAACACGGCTAACCTGTCTGACAGTGAAACACAGCGCATAACAATACAGCCTGATCTCCCCCCGGTATCGAAATTTATGTCAGATCAAAAGATTTACCGTGAAACGATAGTTAACGACGTAAATTATGCAAAGATAACGGTTAACGACGAGTCTTATTCCCCGGATGGTGACTTTATAAGTTACCGTAAAATATGGGCCATTTACGATGCAAATAACAATGGCGTGTTTGGTGACGCTGCCGATCAGACGATAGTTATATCCGAAACATCGGACCGCAACGTAATTGATACAGTTAAAACTTATGAGT
>JAEYOM010000006.1 GCA_023411715.1 Bacillota bacterium
CATTGATCCAGTCTGAATCTGGGATTCCATTGCAAGTCGCCGAAGGATTTTTTGGCTTCCTCCAATCCAAGATATTTGTACAAATTGTAATAAGAAAGCGCCGCTCCAATATCGATAAAATTCGGACACGGCTGGCAATAACCACAGCCTGTGCACCTGGGTTCCTCATTTGAAATGATTTTTTTAACCTTCTCAACAATAAAATCCGTTGATAAAGGATTGGCTTCATACTCCTTTTTCATTCTGACTGCATATTCGATTTCCTCAACAGACGTAAAGCCCACCAGAATACTTACATTATCCAGTGAAAGAAGGTATTTGAAAGCCAATTCCCTGATTCTTTCGTCTGCGGCCAGAAAGCCTCCGCCCAAAGGATTCATAGCCAATACTTTTATATTTTTGTCCCTGCAATACTCAACCGCCTTCAGCCTTGTCCTGTTAAGTACGTTAAGCGGCAGCGTCACCGTCTCAAAAAGCCCTGTTTGCAGAAAGTCAATGATGGCGTCTGCATCGGCATGTGTCGTTATGCCGAGATGTCTGACCCGCCCCGCCTCCTTTTCTCTCAGAAAGCCCTCATACCATCCGTCTTTAATAAATGCCTCATCAAACAGCACTCTGTTGTGGCAGATCCATAGATGATAAAAGTCCACAGAATCCATATTAAGCCGTTTCAACGACTGTTGAAAAACCAGTCTGAACTGCTCTTTACTTCTTACTCCAAAGCCCTTGCTCCGTTCAAACTCACCAAGTTCAAGTCCTCCATTACTGGTGGCGCATTTTGTCGAGACCATTACCCTATCTCTGTAATCTTTGTAATTCAGCGCTTTTCCTACCCAGGCTTCCGAATTCTCCCGTTCGTTATTCAGCCTGTACAAAGGGGCCGTATCAATATAATTAAAGCCTGCATCTATTGCCTTTCTGATTAATTCAACTGCTGATTCGCAATCCTTCAGACGCATTGATCCGATGATAATCTTGTTCAGTTCCATAGTATACCTCACTTAAGCTCTTTTTGATTTATTGGCAGCCATTCCAGAACACGCCGGATCTTTAGATCCCAATATCCCCATTCATGCTCGCCAGGCTCTTCTTCATATGTAAGATCCAGCGGCAGCTTCCTGCAGAAATTGAAGAATTTCTGATTCTCCTTGTTAAGAGAATCCTCCGTACCGCAGCATTGATACAGTTTTGGCTTCAAGCCTTCCGATCCGGCCAAGGCTTCAGCCAAATAAAAAAGATCATTCTCACTGCCCTTCATTTTTTTACTGTCACCAAAAATGTTCTGCAGCTCTCCGTGCAGATCCGCATCCAAATTGCTTAATTCAAAACACCCCGATAAGCTCGCCGCAGCGCAGAACTTATCCGGGCATCGTAAACCAAGTTTGAATGCGCCATACCCTCCCATTGAAAGACCGGCAACAAAATTATCCTCTCTTGCATCTGATAAATGGAAAAAGGATCTTGCCAGCATGGGTAATTCTTCACTGATAAAGGTCCAATACCGGTATCCGCATGTCATATCCGTATAAAAACTCCTGTTTACAGCCGGCATGACGACGGCAATTCCGAGGTGAGCCACGTAGCGCTCAATAGAAGTCCTTCTCAGCCAAATTGTGTGATCGTCGGATAAGCCATGGAGTAAATATAATACAGGATGTTTTCCCGTGTGAGTTTTGCCTTGCATACCGATTTGCGTATTGGTTGCCTGGGGTAGAATTACGTACATTGATGTGGATATACCCAATACCTCGGAGAAAAAATCACAATGAATCAAAGCCATTTTAAGCACCCCCATTTCAATTTTTTAATTCGACTTATTACACCGGTTGGTTTATTGTCGGAAACTCCCTCCCAGGACCTCATTCACCCGTGTTTCGAATACAAATGCCCGAGAATCCGCCGCATTTATAATCTCCATGACTTTACAGGCTTCTCTCGGCTTGACTATAGCAATAATGATATTCTTCTCCTTACCATGGAACATCCCTGTTCCTTTTAGATTTGTAGCTCCGGAAATATGGTTTGAATGCAGCGTTTTTGTTATTACCTTTATATCTTTTTCCGTAATAATGACACAGGCAGTTTTATATTTTAGGTTATCCAATATATAATCTGCCACAAACGAACATACCGTCAAAGCCAATATGGCGTACAAGCCTGCTTCAATCTCCTTAAATACGATCATTGACGCCACTACCACAAGCCCATCTATCGCAAGCATCAGCTTTCCAATGCTGGAGGACTTGTACTTTTCAAGCAACAAACGTGCAACTAAATCAGTCCCGCCGGCAACACAATCACTAAGCATCATAAAAACAATTCCAAGTCCATACAGAACGCCTCCGAAAATTGCTGCCAACAGTTTATTGGTCGTAAATAAAGGCAACCCTGAGGTGGTATAAACAAATACTGCATATACAGCGCATCCAATGAGATTTACCGCATTGTACTTCCAGCCCTTAACTTTGATACTATAAATAAACACGGGAATATTCATAAGAATAATGATTGTGCCAATAGGAACAGAAACCAAATAGTTAATAATTGTTGCTATTCCTCCGAATTTTCCCGCCGCAATATTATTTCCCACAAAAAAAAGATTAAGCCCTAGAGCATATACCAAATTACCTGCGATAATATAGAAAGCACGCAGGATTTTTTCGTTTTTAAAAATATTCATCAATTCTCTTCCCTATTCTGTTATGTGTGCAGGATTGAATATGATTTGACACCCGGTACTGCCCGCAAGCAACCCATCTCCCGCACCTGTATTAATTGGCGTGCCTTTCCTCTCTTTAAGAACCAGTTCCAATAAGCCCGTGAGTTCCTTCAAAAAGCTGACAGGCTTGTGCGCATTTTTATGTCCTGTATATATTTGATCAAATTCACTTTTTCTGCAATTGAGCTTTTGAATAGTTTCATTATATCGCCGAATGCTGGCAGACTCGGGCAGATGCAGCCAGGCTCGTTCTATAACACCGTCTCCGGAAAAAAGGATACGGGCTTGTTTACAAATAAGCCCTATACTCCCTTGGGTATGTCCGCAAAGGTCAACCGTTTCGAGTGAGAATCCTCCCAGATTAAACACCATTCCAGGATAAATTGAAGCCGTTTTAGGCGGCTTGGAACGGAGCCACTGTTCAATTTGAGTATCACTCATCCTGAATCTTTCCTGCATATGATGTTTCACATCCTGCCTGTATCTCGCGCCATAAAGCTCTGCCACAGGTATATCCCTGTCGTTCAGATATACTTTATCGAAATACCCTGCGCCCAGAAAGTGGTCGGGGTGTCCATGAGTACAGATTGTAACAAGCGGTTTGTCCGTCAGCTTTCTAACAGCTTCGTAAAGGTTAAAGCTTCCGTAGCCGGTATCAATAACCGCTGCACTTTCGGTACCGATCAGTACATAAATGCAAACATCGGACTCCTCTATGATATAAATATTACGTGCAATCTCCTGCAATCCATATTGCTTCTCTTCCAACTTAAATACCCCCTCATTCATATGCCGGTTTCATCACACGCGTGATGAATACCTTCGCATTAGTTCCTGATAAAATACAACGCCCGTTTCAAGCGCAGACAGAGGAATTCTTTCATTTATCCCGTGCATGCAGCTTTTTTCTTCCGGAGTTAACCTTACAGGTACAAAGCGTAATATGTTTTTTGAAATCCCCGAATAATGCTTGGCATCACTACCGCCCAGCATCATGTTCGGACACGGTGCCGCATCGGGAAACACCACCGAGATGATCTCTCTTACAAGCATTGCGTCACTGCTGTCCCATTGCGAGACGTCAGACGGCTCATTGCCTTTCAAAATGCTTGCTGAAACTCCGTAAGGCGCAGTAATTTCCAGTATTCGTCCAAGCATGTCTCCAACCGTATCGCCGGGCAACAGCCGGCAGTTCAGTACCGCAGTTGCCTGCTGCGGCAGTATATTGGGCGCTGCGCTTCCCTTAGCCATCGTGAAGGCAACCGTTGATCGAAGCATCGCGCTTCCGCCGCTGGTTTTTTGAAGCTGCCGGATTATTTCCGACTCGCCGGCTAGTGGAGAATGTACGTGAAACAATTGTCTTACGATCTCGGTGACCTTCGTCTGAGCAGGCATATCCTCGGCACAGCACGCGGCTGCAGTAACACGGTTCAAGGCGCTTTTCCCGTAAGGTGAACTGCTATGTCCTCCTTTAGATACCGCTGTCAATAAAATGTCCGCATAACCTTTCTCACACAGTGAAACAAAGGAGTAATAACCGGGACTTTCAAATATCGTCCCCTCAAAAACGCCTCCGCCCTCATCCATAACCAATCCGGCGCAAATGCTTTTTTGCTCCAGGTATTTTACGATTTCCTGCGCTCCGGAAGGATTTGCCATTGTCTCTTCATTATGTCCATAGCAAAGATAGATATCCTGTTGAGGGCAAAAGCCGGTTTTAAGCAGCCTTTCTGCAGCTTCAAGCTGAAAGACGATCTGGTGCTTGTCATCTATTGCGCCCCGTCCCCAGATATATTTATCATCAACAAATCCTTCGAACGGCGGATGCGTCCATAACTGCGGTTCTTCCGCCGGAACCACGTCCATATGGGCCAACAGCAGCAGCGGAGCATCGCTTTTTTTCCCTTTCCAGTGAAAAACCAGGCTGGCCTCTGAAATAACCGTACAGGTAAGGTATTTGTGAACAAGAGGAAAACCTCTTTTTAGATAATCACGAAACTGTAAAAACTTTTTTTGAGAAAAACCTTTTTCTGCAGTTGTTTCAATTTGAATAGCCATACTTAACTTTTTCGCAAGTTGAGCTGTTAATTCAATATCCAGTTTAACCCCTCCACCATTCTGCTTAAATTAAGTCACTGCGTTTCAACCCTTTACCGCGCCAATTGTCATTCCCTTTACAAAATACTTCTGAAAGAACGGGAAAATAATCATAATCGGTATAATTCCCAGCACGGCAATAGCCATTCTGATAGAAACGCTCGGGATACTTGATATATTGCTGGTATTTATGCCGGCGGCTGTTGTTCGTGAAAGCAAGAATTGAATATCCGACAGGATCCTGCTGAGCAGAACCTGGATACTGAACAAGTTGGGATCAGTTACATAATAAAGTCCGTTTATCCAGTCGTTCCAATACGCAAGTCCTGTAAAAAGGCCTATTGTGGCCATGATCGGAAGTGACAGCGGAAGTATGATCTTTGAAAATATTTTAAATTCTCCGGCGCTGTCAATTTGTGCAGCTTCAATTAGCTCCTTTGGGATATTCGTGCTGAAGTAATTCTTCATTAAAAGTACGTTGAATGCATTCATAAGAAGACTCGGGACAATCAATGCCAGTATCGTATTTTTTATATTAAATACCCTTGCCCACATCAAATAGGATGGAACCAACCCGCCATTAAACAACATTGTAAAATATATTATAAAGGAAAAGAGATTCCTCTTATTAAAATCTTTCCTCGAAAGAGGGTAAGCAAGCATGGTGGAAAGGATCAGCCCCACTGACGTGCCTACGACCGTAATAAAAATAGTTATAAAGTAAGAACGAAAAATCGTATTCGCTTTTCTGAAAATATACAAATAGGCTTCCAGGCTGAACTCCTGGGGGATAAATTTATAACCGTTCAACACCAGAGATTTTTCCGAGGCGATTGATGACATGAACAGGATCACGAATGGTATTAAGATTAAAATTACAACTAAAAGCAGTACAATATTCAAAACGGATTGGAAAACAACATCTTCGTTCTTTTTTATTTTCATTTTTCTAGATCCCCTTTAAAACAGCGAATTTTCACTGTCAAATTTTCTAACTATAAAATTCGCCAGCAAAACCAGTATAAAACCTACTAAAGACTGATAAACGCCTGCAGCCGATGACATTGCAATGTTATTCTGCTGCATAAGTCCACGGTAAACGTAAGTATCCAGTGTGCTTGTCACTGAAAACAGCATTCCTGAATCCAACGGGACCTGATAAAACAAGCCGAAATCGGAATAGAATATTGTACCGATGCTCATAAGCACTAAAATAACAACAGTCGGCTTTATCAGCGGCAATGTAATAGTTCTTATCTGTGTCCACTTCGATGCTCCATCTATCATGGCTGATTCGTAATATGATTTATCAATTCCCACAACAGATGATAAATAGATAATGGCTGAAAACCCTACATTCCTCCATTCGTTTACGGAAATCAGAATAAATGGCCAAAATTTCGGGGTACTATACCATGGTATTTCTTCAATCCCCAGCAAAGGCAGCAGTGTTTTATTAAAATAACCGTTTTCGGCGCTTAAAAATGCATATACAAGATAGCTCACTATTACCATTGAAACAAGAGACGGCAGTAATAGTACTGTCTGATAAATACTTGCAAGCTTTCTGGATGCAAGCTCATTAAGAAATATTGCCAGAATAATTCCCAAAGTATTCCCGATAATAATAAATGCAATGTTATAAAGCAGAGTATTTCGTGTAATAACAAAGGCATCAGAGGTCCGGAATAAAAATTCAAAATTTCTCAGCCCGATCCAGTCGCTCTTGAAAATCCCTTTTGAATAGTTAATTGACTTGAACGCAATGAATATTCCCGCCATCGGTATGTAATTGTTTATAAGCAAATATAAAAGTCCGGGCGCCATCATCAAGTACATGTATATATTTGTTTTATTCTTTTTAATAGCATGCTCTTTAAGCATCGAATTTCTCCTTGTTCACATAATAAGCAAGCCTGCCAAAGCCCGGTTTTCATTCGTTCACCCTGATCTTTGACAGGCTTGTGCTTACCGCTGCTATTTCTTGTTTTCAGCAGCCCATGCGTTAAGCTGTTTTTGCTTCTCAGCTATAACCTCTTCAACCCCTGCATCTTTCAATTTTTTAATGAAATTCGGAAGTTCAACAGCCGGATCGACGCTTCCGCATTCCAGAGCTCTCTGATACTGGCTTACCACGTTAGTGACAGCAGTATATTGTGATTGCACGGGAGACATATCGAAAGAGAAACCAAACGCTTTTGATAATTCAGCAGAGTCATTCTGTTTAACCCTCTGCGCAAAATAGTCTGCACTGTGTCCTGAATCCTTAAAGGAATATTGCAACGCCGTATTTCCGAACATCCAGTTGAACGGCAGATCGTATCCCCTGCTTGCCGCTTCTTCCGGTGTAAATGAGATAGTACCGTCATCTTCCTTTACAAAGTTTTTCCCTTCCACACCCCAGTAAAGAGTATTTACAGCTTCAGCATCCTTGTACATCAGGTTGAGCCACTTCATTGCCGCCTCAGGGTGTTTGCTCTGCGAGCTGATTCCCGAGCTGTAGAAGCCCACGGAAGAACTGATCACCGGTTTATTCAGAGCTTTGACCAGCGTCTGCTGTCCCTGTTGAGTTAAGCCGGCATGATGGTATGCTTTTTCAATTGTATCCAGTACATCTATATAGAAATAGGAGAAGACTTTCCCCTCATTGTACATAACACTTCCGCTTTCAGTAGTCGTCGCCGCATCCTTAAGAATATAGCCCTTCTTGTACCATTCCCTCAGCGTATAAACCAAATCCTTATACTCTTCAGTCTCAAACAGATTTACAAGGTTGAAGCTATCATTGCCGAGCAAAACCCCAATACTGTCTCCCAGCATATCAATCTTATCGATTTTATCCCCCAATGCGTAGCTGGACAGCAGGTTGCCGTTGTTGGGCGCGATGCAGACCATCCCGGGTTCATTTTGCTTTATAACATCAAATATTTTTGCCAGATCTTTATAGCTTTTTACATCATCCAGGTTCAGATTATACTTTTTAAGCAGGTCTTCTCTCATTGCAATTGCCGCAGGATAGACCTTTGATCCATTAAAAGGAACCGCATAGGTCTCTCCGTTCAAATTGCCGTATTGAATAAGACTTCCCAGTGATTCGGTAATAGCCTGTCCTTCACTTGCCAGCAAATCATTAAGCGGCATAAGCTGATTCTGGGTTATCATGGAGTTCACGGAAGTTCCAAAAGGCAGGAAGAACAGATCAAGAGCTTCACCGCCGGCCATCATTACATTAAGCTGCTGAGAATATGTTGAAACGTTGATTATCATTATATCCGCTTCAACATTTATCTTGTTTCTGGTTATTTCCTTTAACTTGTTCGTTACCGCCTCCTGATCACGCGCCTGTTCCCCCCAGCCTACAGAAGCGAAGACAATTTTCTCTGTTTCCGCCGGCTTAGCTCTCGTTGTACTTGCCTGATTGTCCGACACAGCTGTGCTTTCGGACGGCGCAGCTGCATTATTGCCGCCGCAGGCAGTCAACAGCATGGCCATAACCGTCAGCAGACAGGTCACCTTCAAAAACCCTCTAAACATTTTCATAAGTCTTTCCTCCTCAATGTACGGATTATTTACTAATCAAATCTTATTGTTTTTCAGGTATGATATCTTCAAGAAAACTGACTTCGTTTTTCAATTTAATGACGTGCTTAAGAAATGATTTTATTATACCTTCTGTTGCTGACTTTGCTTACGGAATTCTGCTGGGGTAATTCCCTCGATTTTTTTGTAAATTGTTGAGAAATATGAAAAATTGTCATATCCAACAAAAGCCGCTGCCTCGCTGATGCTCATTCCTGATTTGAGCAGCTGCGACGCTTTATTTACTCGCAGCTTTGACTGATACTCGGGAATGGACATTCCCATCTCCTTATTGAAGGTTCTGGATAGGTAATCGGGATTTAAGAAAAATTTATTCGCGATTTCATTTCTGGAAATATTTTTGTTATAATTCAGCTCAATGTATTCTTTGATCTGATCCATCACAGTCTTCAGTTTTCGCACCTCACTAATATAGTCGGAGGCCTTGTTGATGGTGAAATCAACCCATCTGAGCATATCATAAAGCGAATTCACAGCATGATTATAAAGCAGATTCGATTTTTCATCCGAAAACAATTTGTGAGCCTGAACATGTTCCTGTTCAAGTACAGAAAATACCATCTGCAAAAAATCCTGCAAAAAAGCATTCATAAAGCTGGCGTCTATTTCTGACATCTTTGCAGCGTCTTCAATATAATTCTTAACTGAAATAAACAGTTGAGATTTTGGGGTTTTTCTAAGCATATCCGCCCATTTAGCTGTGTCAGGCAGAACAGGACTATTTTTCTTTTGACTATTTTCACACTCTGTCGCATCAAAGACTTTATTAATAAAGCAAACATTGTTCAGATCAATGTCTTCAAGCTTTTTTTCAAGCATGCCAATCGCGTCGCAGTAAACAGAATTTCCAAGATAGCAGTTAACATTGCAGTCCAGATTTGCATTGCAAAAAGCAATAAAACTGCTGAAGTTTTTTTTAAGCTTGTCTATTCCGATTTCCTTAGTCTTAGACTCTTCCAGTATCAGAAATAAATATGTTTTTGTACCTTTTTCAATAAAAATGATATCCCCCGATTTCACTTCATCAAATATGATTTGTGAAGCAATGTTTTTCATCACAAATCGATGAGAGGAATCATCCAGTTTTTCATTTAGGTATTGATATCGGGTATAAGAAATTAAGCTGACAAAATATTTTTCATTCAGGTCAATATCAACTTTTCTTGTCCCTGCCATACCTTCCAGTTCACTTTTGTCAATGTTTTTATTCCTCATTAGCAGTTCTTTCCAGAACTGTTCTGTAATGATGCTATGGTTCTGAGCCCAATACTCTTCAAAGAACTTAGTCTGCTGCAGCAAATTATTCAGTTTTACCTTATTTATAGCCTTCTGTATAGCTTCCTCGATCACGGATAAAGGGGACAGCTTAATAATATAATCTAAGCACCCAAGCTGGATGGCTTCCTTCGCATAGCTGAACTCCGCATGGTTTGTAAGAAAAATATTCTCCGTACCGTAAGATTTTTCTCTGACCCACCTGAGCAGATCTATTCCTGTTCCGCCAGGAGCTTCTATATCACAGAGCATGATATCGATACCGGGGTTCTGTATAAAGGCATCCTTTGCCTGGTTTATGCTGTATGCCTGATAGATTTCACTTATACCGAGCCTTCCCCAGTCAATTGTACTTTTCAGCACTTGGACGGTGCTCATATCATCATCAAAAATCAGTATATTCATATGCTCACCTTTCAACAGGTATAACAATCTCAACCATAACGCCTGATAAATCCGAATTTTCAACCACAACTTTTGCTCTATCCGAATATATTAATTTTAAAGTCTGCTTAACATTCCTTATGCCAATGCTCTTTCCGTCCTCTTTATCTCTGGGCTCATCATTGACCCGCTTAATTTCTTCCTGAGTCATTCCTTTGCCGTCATCTTCTATCATAATCCTTACAAAAGCCTCACCGTCCAGTTCAATCGGCTCAACCCTGATAAAAATATTTACTGTTCTATCAAAAGTTATGGCATGCTTAATGACATTTTCAACAAAAGTGTGAATGATAAAGGGCGGGATCATCACTTCTTCAATTCTTGCATCTATATCCAATGTATGCGACAGATATTCAGGGAGACGGAGTTCCTGCATTGAAAGGTAGTTATTGATGTGTTCTATTTCTTCTTTTAGCGGTATAAGTGTCAGATTGTTTTTAAACATATAACGTATATAGTTTGAAAGGCAATGAATAAATTCATGCATGGATTGATACTTGCCCATTTGTGCAAAATTAGATACGGTAGTCAGTGCATTCATAAGAAAATGCGGTTTTATTTGCGTCTGGTAATAACGCAACTCCAGTTTTTGCTTTTCAATGATTTTTTCATAGACATTTATCTTTAGATTCTTTATCTGGCCCGTCATTGAATTAAATGCGCTATATAATTCTAAAAACTCTTCTGAAGCTTTTTCGTCACTAATTTTATAGTCCAGTTCACCCTTTTCAACCTTTCCGATGGCAGTTTTTAAATTTCCCATCGGCTTAAGTACCCATAAATAGATGACCCACAGCAGAAAAGGCAGTATAAACACAGCTAGAATAGATATGGCTAAAATAAAATACTGTATTGTATTCAATCCCCCAAGAATGTTTACATCGGGAATGGCGATCAGCAGTCGGAAATCACCCGCTTTTGACTTCCCGCCGGTTATAACATATTTTTTAGTATTGCCTGACAGATAATAAGTATTGAAGTCGCCCTTCAGATTCAATGCATTATCATTGACAAATTGTACGTTTGTCAATGGATTCCCGTTGGCATCGGAGAATATAAATGACCCGTTAAATTTATTATTTACACTATTTAGTGGTTTAGCTATTTTATTAAAATTTATAAATGAGCCCATGCAGATGCCATCACGCCTTACAACCCTTAGCAGATAATTCTGCCCGTTTACTGTTATTATGAACCAGTTCCTCTTTTCGTTATAATTTTCATCAACAAGCCTGGTTTTTATATAGTTTGCAAGTTCCTGACGCTCATCATATGTAGTATCATTACTATAAGCGTACAATAAGTTATCATAGCTTTCCGTATAAACAAACAAAAAGCTGATTAAGTTATACAAACTAATATCATTTTGTATCTGACGGGACAGGGTTAAATTTGAGAAAAACCGTGTATGCTCATCACTGCTGGTAAGCCCAAAAACATTCTCATCAATAGAGCCCTCATTAACTGACGAGAGTTTAAACAAATAACTCTCAATTTCATCGATAGATTTATCTACCTCGGCTATATACAGGCTTGTAGTACTAACGCTGGCTTGAGCAATCTGATGCCTGATTAGTCTAAGATGGTAGATATTGCTATAATTTACAATTGCAATAAACGGCAATATTAAGATACTAATTGTAAAAATAATTTTATATTTTATAGAGTTTTTCAGCATGCCATCATTCTCCCATTGGAAATGCATTGTGATAACACTATAAAAGCTGAAAGTGATGGATGAATCAATTATTGTAATTATATTATGTTTACTATCAACTAAGCAATGTTTTCATTTTAGTAATATTTTAATGTTGTTATTTTTTTCGGTAAAAATTCTGGAAAAATCATTTTTATAAATTTTAATACATTTTTGGTTTAATGGTACTTTTATATTAAGACCATTTACAAATACCTTCTCAATACTATAGTCTTCATACTCCAAACGATTTGGATTCATATAAACAATTTCGAGCTGCTTCCCTGCGAATACAGTTCTGACGGAAGCTCTGCCTTTCTCACCGAACTGTTTTCCGACAAGTTTGGGCTGCAGCACAAGATCACCCATTTCACCCTTTACTCCGAAAACCTGTATGAGCATGGTAAGAAGCAGCCAGCTTGCAGCTCCTGTTACATAATGGTACATGCCCCTGCCTTCATGGGTGATGTATTCAGGTATGCCCGGGTATATCTTCGCCTTTTCGGTATCCGTACACAGGTTATATATAGTTGTAAAAACCTCATAACCCTGCCGCACATAATTTCTACTATATAATGCATTCATAAACATCACTGCCATATGACTGAACATAGCGCCAGTTTCCTTCTCCCCATAGATAAGAGCAAACCCGCGTCCGAAATTCCATGTGTTTGAACCCAAAGGAGTCGTGAGTCTGTAACCGCCTGTATTCGGATCTTTTAGAACACTCTTCGCAGCATGATACGCTTTTAATACCTGTTCATCGCTGGCGGCCCGTGACATAACGGCAAAAGTCTGAGCAGTGAGATTCATCCTGACACCATCTTTATGATCTCCGTCGACCCTCTCGCCGTCATTATTGTAATAACCGTTGAAAAAGCTATAACCGGAAGCAGACTCTATCCACTCATTTTTTCTTACATGCTCCAGTACCCATTCCCCTTTTTCCTTTAGGTCCGCAGCCAGCCTGTCTATACTCACCTCCGCTTTTTCACCGGAAAATCCCTTCTCTAATGTGTCAAAATATTTGGCAAGCCTTTCTCTTTTTCTATCCGGTTGTTCATAATCAAGTTTCTCAACAAGTCCGGTCAGGATTAACAATTCATTATATAACTTTACTGTATTTACTTTCGTGAGCTCTTTGTATTTTATAATTAATTCAGCCATCGATATCAGGTTCCATCCATAAAACGCGCTGAAGGGGACGCTTTCGCCTTTCATCGGCGCCATATCAAGCTGATCGTTCCAGTCCCCATCTTCCAGCTTCATATTGTTATAGTCTCCTACGTTATGAAAGCACACCAGATGCTGCAAAAGCAGATGTTCAAATACGCTTCCTTTATATACATCCCCGGAAACCGTCTTTTGCAGGTTACCGTCAGAAGGTTTCCAATTATTGTCTCTTGCTTTTGCCCGTCTGATCTGATGATCTTTCCAATAAGTATTATCTTCAAACAGTATGTCAAAATCTCCCGTCTGGTCAATATATAATTTTATAGTATAATAAGGCCATACTCCATGATCCATCCATACCCTGGATATCTTGTTCCGGTCTGCAGAGAAATTGCCAATTCCTTTCAATATAATCGTAGCATTGCTTCCATCCGCTCTGATTCCCGCAAAGTTGGAAATAAGGATTTCTCTGGCATCTTCAGGATTCTGCAGCAGCAGTGCAAGATAATCCTGCCAGAGGTCTCTCCAGCCGCGGCCTCCTCTTCCATAGTCATGATGAGGCAGAAACGAGCATCCGAAAATTTTCCTGAGTATCGGCTGAAGCGCAATCCAGCGCATCCACCTGTCAAGGTCACTATTACCGGTATCAAAGGTCACTTCCTCTACTTTATGTCTCCAGAAGGCTTCATTATCGGCAAGCGCTTTCCTGATTTTTTCGCTGTCTCCATATCGATTTATGCAGCGGGAAATGGTATCCTCGTCATCAGTAATTCCACAAATGACTATATACTCTCTGGTTTGCCCGGGAGCGATGTTTGTATCGCTGAAACGGATAGCGCCAATTGCCTCCATACCGTCGCGCCTGTTTGGTGGGTCTTTGTATGGTTCAGTATTGCAAACCACGACCTGGGGCCAGTCAAAGCTTCCTCCCTCACCTATAAATTCCCTTACCGTCGGGAACTGCCCGACAGGCTTTTCCCCATTGCCGCCTGCAGCCAATACAAAATACAAGGTTTCATTGGGTTCGTGGCCCCGCTCATCATGATGTATGGTTGGCTTAACTGAAAGCCCATAGTCATAGAGCTTCATTCTATGCATGAGCGAAGTGGCATGCCTGTGATCGCGGATATTATCTGCCGAACGTCCAAAAATAGGTATAGCAGCGGTAGGTGTCAGCGAAATGTCAGTATTGCCTGTATTCGTGATTTTTACCCACATAAGCTCCACTGTATCTTCCGCTACGGGACAAAATGTTATGATCTCGGATTTAATACATGCTTTTGGATCTTTTCTTATAAGTGTATGCGCAAGGAACGTACCTTTTATCGCCATATCGCTTTTATCATTTTCTGTAAAGCATTCGGAGACTTGTTTTGCTGAATTTCCCGTAATGGAATAAGCCCCAAGATTACTGTTATATACCCAGAAGTTTCTTGAAGAGCGATTATTGTGGAGGTCTTCTATGGATACCGGAAGGGATAGGAACGAATTCTGTCCGGTTTTTGCGTCTCCATTTAATCTTGGTGTAACGGATGACATCATTCCGGCTTCATTACATACCGGAAAATAAAGCTGATTTATGGCATGTGGATTTTCCCATTCGAATGTCCCAACCTCGTCTATATACTTCCATTTCGCATTGATAATTTTGCCTTTATCCATTTCGACTCCTTTTTGTTCCATTTTTGCTCGATAAATTCATCAATTCAGGCGTAAACATATTTCCAGTCAACTGCTATGTCAATTTTCATTCCTGATTGTGAAAAAACAGAAATCCCACCCTCTTCAAAAACGATGTTCCTTACCTCTCCATACTCGGGAGGCACCTTTTGCACACCTTGAATATAGTTTATAGTCATCTTTTTTTCTTTATTTAAAATATGTTCATAGCGGATCCCGGCATTATCCAGTTCGTTTCTTAATTCAGCATTTAATTCATCATCGCCCATTGCCACACAGTTATCCTCAACTCCAAGACACCTTGTCCTCCCATTCCACGGATAAGCGTGCCTTCCTCTGTTCTCCATCCATAGTACGGTTGTAGTAAGTATTTCAGGATTTTTCAGCGCAAACCATATGAAATTTTCCTGCGGATAATAAACTGCTGCCCAGGCAGGTTTGCCATTTCCTTCGCTATATAACTGTACAAGTCCCATAAAGCCGTCAGTCAAAGGATGTTTTGAGCAGTCAATACTCGGCTTGTCGCTCCATATTGTTGGTACGTCTTTTATACTGCCAAACTTTTTTGATGATTGAAGGCAATAATATTCCCCATTATTCTCAAACTCCATTTTCCCTCGAGGTTGGGTATACCCGAACTTTACAGGCGAAGTCGAGAAAATCGCCGAGTCTTCTCTTTCGGGAATCCTCAGGGTTGCATGATGGCCCAGGCTAAAGCTGCCTTCAAAGCCGGAGAGTTCATGCCTTATATAGATTATATTGCTCCCCGCATGGAGCCTGATAATTTTTTTTACAGTACCTTTTCTTATTTGAGTATCCATATGCAGCATTAATTGGGTAATGCCTTCCTCTTCTATTATATCTTCCAAAAGCCACTCTTCTGATGCCGTCTCACCGTGCGCCATAAATCCCTCATCCTTAAAAGCTTTTGGCAGTCCGCACGGCATACAAAAGAAGTCGCCTCTTAACGGTTTCAGGTTCGGCTCCTGAGGCTCCCCGGCTTCCATCTGCCATGGACTTATAAAGTATGGTGCAACAGGACTGCAGGTATCTTTATAGAATACAACAGGCGCCATGTGTCCGCCTTGTTTTGTAATAGATAACTCCATATTTTTGTTAGATATGACATATGATTTCTTACCATATACTATTTTCTCGCTATAACCCAATTCATTCGCCCCTCAATAAACATATAGTCATAATCAGAAAGCAGACACCCATCTGCTTTAGTTTGGCGTTAGGATCAGGTAAATTTTATTATAATCTTATTTGTATTTCTTTAACGAAACTGACGACTTTATTTAAATTTGTGACAAGATTGCATAGGCTGTGCGTGAACAAATCGAAGGAATTTTTCCTATAAGCCCCGCTGTTTATTGAATAAGGCTGTGTATTTATGTATAATTTAATTATTTAAAGCAAAAGGTAAAAAAAATCGCATATAGTGTCTGGGGTGGATATTATGAACATAATCAACGGAGGAGTCACGGCTCCTGAAGGCTTTTTCGCCACCGGGGTCGCGTGTGGCTTGAAAAAGGACGGAAAAAAGGATCTTGCGATCGTTTGTTCAGAAGACAGCGCCGCTGCTGCCGGCGTTTTTACAACGAATAAGGTCAAAGGTCACTCGCTCCAACTTACAATGGAGCATATTAAAAGCGGGTATGCGAACGCGATAGTCATCAACAGCGGCAATGCCAACGCCTGCGTCGGGAAGCAGGGAGATGCCGACGCGCTTGAGATAGCGACGATCACCTCCGGGCTTCTGGAATGCAGCCCGCAGGATGTCCTGGTCGGATCGACCGGCGTCATAGGAAAGCCGCTCAACATGGAGGCCATACGTCCGGGGCTCGAAGCGCTCGTTTCAGGGATGGATCCCGACGGCGGGCACGATGCGCTGGAAGCGATCATGACGACAGATACGATATTCAAAGAAGTGGCTGTAGAGCTCGAATTGCAGGAGGCCAAGGTTGTGATAGGAGCTATGGCCAAAGGCTCCGGCATGATCCATCCGAACATGGCAACTATGATAGGCGTCATAACCACTGACGCGAACATATCGAGAAAGCTTCTCGACAAGGCGCTCAAGGATGTTGTTAAAACGACCTTCAACCGCGTGACGGTCGACGGCGATACGAGCGTATGCGATATGGTACTCATCCTCGCCAACGGAATGGCCGACAATGCCGGTATCATAAATGAAAATGAAGACTACGAGCAATTCAGGGATGCGCTGGAATATGTCTGCAATCATCTCGCAAGGCTCATTGCAAAGGACGGCGAAGGCGCTACCAAGCTTATCGAAGTCGTGGTCGAAGGCGCCGGCAGCCAGGATGACGCTTACAAAGCGGCAGTTGCCATAGCCAAATCCCCTCTCGTAAAGACAATGATATTCGGCGAGGATGCAAACTGGGGCAGGATTTTCACGGCAGCCGGTTATTCCGGCGCTGAATTTGATCCGGCTTATACCGATATATATATCGGAGATCTTTTGGTCTGCAAAAACGGATGTGCCGTAGACTTCGACGAAGCAGCCGCAAAGGAACTGCTTAAAAAAGCCGAAATAAAGCTGCTGGTAAAACTAAACAAGGGCGTTTACGCGGACCATGTTTGGACCTGTGACTTCTCATACGACTATGTGAAAATAAACGGGAGCTATCGCACATAACATCGGATTTCGTCTTCATTGATAGCCGACATTCCTAAAGCCGGAGTCTTCTGAAGACCTTAACACAAATAAGGAGGGGTTAAAGTGGGTACAAGGCAGTTTGTCGTATTTACGATCAATGATGAGGAATTCGGCTTGAACATTGAAAATATCAGCAGCATCGAAAAAATGCTCGATATCTTCAAAATACCCAATACACCGGATTATATCGAAGGCTTGGCCAACCTGAGAGGAAAGGTTCTGACTGTCTTCAATCTCAGAAGGCGCTTCAACCTGGCCAGCCCGGAATTTGACGAAAACACGAAGATCATAATCGCAAACACATCGGTATCAGAGATAGGCATCATAGTGGACGGGGTCAATGAAATTATCAAGGTGGAAGACGACGAATTCGACCCGGCGCCGCAGGCGCTCAGCAATGTCAGGGACAGATTCCTGAGCGGCACGGCCAAGGTCGGCGACCGCCTCGTACTTATGCTAGACCTTGAAAAGGTACTTACGGAAGAGGAAATAAAGTCGGCGAAGAAGTCCAAATAATTTCAGACGCGGACGCCTGCAATATGCAGGAATCTGACGTACGCAGGTTCGAATTCCATAAGCCTGTAATAATCGGTATCAAAAGTATGGGCGGCGATCAATATGCCGTCCTTTCCTTTTTTGTTTTCCATTTTGACGATCACCGGAGAGTGGTCGAAGCTCCTGCTGTCGGAGAATGATATCTGTGCCAGGTCCCCCGGCTCCGCATCCTCAGCATCCACTTCTTCGGCAAAGGGTCCCCTGCCCTTGTTTCCGATTAAAAAGTCAAAAAGATAATTCACCCCTGTCCATGAAGCAGTTCTGCTAACCGAATTGTCATAATACCAGCCGTAGACAGGAGTGTGGTTCATTATGCCGCTTCCGGCAAAAATACACTGCGAAGCAAAATTGGTGCAGTCGCCGCCAACCTTTTCAAAGTCAAAATAGGCCGGATTCCTTGCATAAGCCCATTTATGCGCGTACTGAAGGGCCTTTTCCCTGTCGTATTGCAGTATTGCCATGTCCCTGCCGTAATTGACATAATCCATACTTCGATCCCCTTAAGACGTTTTCCCATTAATATATGCTGATAGCTCCTCAAAATTAACCTGAAGTTAACAATACATTAATTCTCGCTTAAAAAAACGGAAATAAGATGTATATGTAAACCGAAAGAAACAGGCGATAAAACCCGGACCGGTCCGGACACGTCGTTATACCGGTAGGTTCGTTATACCGGAAAGTTTATAAAGTAATAAATAGAATCAGGAGGATTATGAAAATGTTATCACTCAGAAAAAAATCGTTTACATTAATCGCATCGGCATTATTATCGGCAGTATTGCTTACGGCATGCGGCAGCAGCCAAACTCCCGCGGGAGACGACAGCTCGTCAACCGCCAACAATGCAAATGCCGGTAAGCTGTCGGGTACTGTGACCGTCTCGGGCTCAACTTCAGTACAGCCGCTTGCACAGGACCTGGCAGACGTTTTCAATGAAACTTATCCCGGCGTATCCGTTGAAATACAGGGCGGCGGCTCGAGCCAGGGGATCAAGGACGTGACTGACGGGACCTCCGACATAGGCGAATCCTCACGTGAGCTTACTCCGGAGGAAAAAACAGGACTGACTGAACACGTGATAGCATATGACGGAATAGCGATCGTGGTCCATCCTTCAAACCCCGTTACAAACCTGACTAAGGAACAAATCCAGAAGATCTTCAAGGGTGAAATAACGAATTGGAAGGATGCAGGAGGGAAAGACCAGGAAATACTCGTAGTAGCCCGTGAAGCAAGTTCAGGCACAAAGACTGCATTTGAAGAATTGCTTGGACTTCAGGAAAAGCAGAACGGCCAGACGGCATCCCTGGTTAGAAAGGATGCGCTTGTAGCGGATGGCAACGGACCGGTCAAGGCAAACATATCTTTAAAGGAAAATGCGATAGGTTACCTCTCCCTCGGTTTCGCCGACAGTACAGTCAATAAAGTCACCATCGATGGTGTGGAATGCAGCGTTGATAATGTCAAGAACAAAAGCTACGCGGTATCGAGACCTTTCATGATGTTGACAAAGGGCAATGTCAGCCCCGAAACGCAGGCCTTCCTGGACTTTATCAAAAGCGATGCAGGCCAGGAGATCGTTGGTAAAACATACATTACCGTAAAATGAGCCGGGGATAAATCACTAACTGAAGATACGCTTCAATAAATACAATGGCGATGGGCTGCAGATTATCGAATATCTGCCGCTCAATGGTCATTTCAGGATATGAATGACTTTATTCCGTAAATGGAGGCAAATGTTTTATGATATCAAATATAAGGCGAAAGCTGCTGGAAAGGATAATAGAAGCGATTTTTCTCGTTTGTGCGGCTTTATCCATACTGTCGGTCATCGTTATAACGATATATGTCTTTGCCAAGGGCTCTCCCGCAATCTTTAAGGTAGGAGTGCTCAATTTTCTGTTTGGTGCGGTCTGGCAGCCGGAGGCCAACGAATTTGGAATACTTCCGATGATAATATCAAGCGTTCTCGGAACTATCGGTGCCATAGTAATCGGTATATTTATAGGCCTATTTACGGCGATATTCCTTGCTGAGCTCGCACCGAAAAAACTCGCGGGGATCATACGTCCGGCTATTGAATTGCTTGCCGGCATACCATCGGTAGTCTTTGGATTTTTCGGCCTTATGGTACTGGTGCCCATCATTTCGAAATATTTCGGAGGAGCGGGCAACAGCCTGCTTGCCGTAATTATAATACTTTCGGTAATGATACTGCCCACCGTCATCAGCATGTCCGAGACGTCTATCCGAGCAGTTCAGCCCACCCTTAAGGAAGGCTCGCTTGCATTGGGAGCCAGCCATATACAGACGATTTTCAGGGTCATCCTCCCCGCGGCAAAATCAGGAATAATGGCGTCTATCGTACTGGGCACAGGAAGGGCTATCGGCGAAACGATGGCAGTCATACTCGTCTCGGGCAATACGGCACTGATACCGCACGCCATCACCGACAGGGTCCGCACGATGACTGCGAATATCGCACTCGAAATGGGCTATGCGAACGGACTGCACCAGGAAACACTATTTGCAACGGGCGTAGTCCTTTTCATATTTATAATGCTGTTGAATATAGCGCTCAATATATTGCTCCATAGAAGGGACGGTGAAGAAGCATGACCAATCCGTCGGCAAGACGCAGGATCTCCGACCGTATACTCACAGGCCTGGCCTGGTTCTGCGCATTCGTTACCGTCGCCGTACTGGCGTGGATACTGATATATGTAGTAATAAAGGGGGCCGGCCATATCAACCTGGCTTTCCTCACGACAGCTTACAAGCCCGTCAGGAATCTTTACGGCATATATCCGATGATAATCAGCACATTGATGATCATTGCCGTAACTGTGATTATTTCAACGCCTATAGGTATCTGCTCCGCCATCTACCTTGTCGAGTATTCGAAGCCGGGCAGGCTGGTAAATGCGATCCGGTTCGCAACAGAAACGCTGGCAGGGATCCCCTCGATCATTTACGGTCTCTTCGGCCTGATATTTTTCGTCATCGCACTGCATCTGAAGTATTCCATTTTATCCGGTGCACTGACGCTGAGTATCATGGTGCTTCCTACAGTCATACGCTCGACCGAGGAAGCGCTGAAATCCGTGCCCATGTCATATAGGGAAGGCAGTTTGGCGCTTGGCGCCTCAAAGCTTAAAACAGTAACGCGTGTAGTGCTTCCGTCGGCGATCCCGGGCATACTGACGGCCGTAATTTTGAGCATCGGACGAATAGTCGGAGAAACCGCCGCAGTCTATCTTACCGCAGGTTATGTACCAAACGTGCCCTCAAGTATAATGCGGTCAGGCAGGACATTATCGGTACATCTGTATACGCTCGCCAAAGAGGGTATATCTTTCGATCAGGCTTACGCTACGGCAACAATACTTGTAATTATCGTAGCCATAATCAACTTTATTGCCACCCGGCTTGCCAAAAGGCTCTCAAGAGCAACAACAGGCGATTGATAAGGAGGTTGCATTATATGAATATGCAGAAAATTTCAACAAAAAACCTGAACCTTTTTTACGGCGACGTACACGCCTTAAAGAGCGTCAGTATAGACATTCCGGAAAACCAGGTAACTGCGCTCATTGGTCCTTCCGGCTGCGGAAAGTCCACATTCCTCAAAACACTCGACCGTATGAATGACCTCGTAGCAGGAGTGAGGATCACAGGAGACGTTTTCCTGGATGGTTTGAACATATATGGTCAGTGTGATATAGTTGAACTTAGGAAGCGGGTTGGAATGGTCTTCCAGAAACCCAACCCCTTTCCGATGTCCATTTACGACAACATTGCCTATGGCCCCAGGATACATGGTCTGAAAAACCGATCGCAGCTGGATGGGATTATAGAAAAGAGCCTGCGCGACGCAGCCTTGTGGGATGAAGTCAAGGACAGGCTCAAAAAAAGCGCGTTGGGGTTGTCAGGAGGGCAGCAGCAGAGGCTTTGCATAGCAAGGGTACTGGCTGTAAACCCCGAAGTCGTTCTCATGGATGAACCGACTTCCGCGCTGGACCCGATTTCGACAATGAAGATAGAAGATCTGATAGACGAGCTTAAAGAGAAGTATACAATCATCATCGTTACACACAATATGCAGCAGGCAGGCAGGATCTCGGACAAAACGGCATTTTTCCTGCATGGCGAAATAGTCGAATCCAGCGAAACAGAGGCCATATTCAGCACACCCCGTGACAAGCGTACGGAGGACTATATTACAGGTAGATTCGGTTAAGCGGGATGTTTAGCGCCCTTAGGCGCGGATTTTCTTTAAAACATCCAAGCAGGATGTTTACCGCCCTTGAGGCGCGGGTTTCCTTTAAAACATTCAAGGAGGGATATTTGATATGGTGGCAAGACATTCTTTTGATCAGGGGCTTGAAGAGCTTCACATGGATCTGATAAAAATGGGGAGCCTCGTTGAGGAATCGATAGATAACACGATAATAGCGTTGAAAAAGCAGGACGTCGAGCTTGCAAGGAATATTTTTCAGAACGATGACATTATCGATGATTACGAAAAGAAGATCGAAAAAAAGTGCATGAACCTTATCGCAAGGCAGCAGCCGCTGGCCAAGGATCTTCGTACGATCAGCACGGCGCTGAAGATCATTACAGATATGGAACGTATCGCCGACGCATCCTCGGATATTGCAGAGATTATATTGCGCATGTCCGGGAAAAAATATATCAAACCGCTCATCGACCTGCCAAAAATGGCCGAACTTGCCAAGATCATGGTAAACAAGTCCATCGATGCGTATGTGAGGCAGGATGCGGATCTGGCTGAAAAAGTCTGTGCAAGCGATGATGATGTGGACGCACTGTTCAATAAAGTTATTCTTGAGCTTATCAATCTTATGAGAAACGATCCCAACACAATCGAACAGGGCGTCGATCTAATGTTCATAGCCAAATATATCGAACGTATGGGTGATCACGCTACCAATATCGGCGAATGGGTCGTCTTTAACGTAACGGGAGAGCACGATCACCTGGCAAGGCTGTACCACAAGGAATCGGCGCATGTCCCTCCCTATGCCGATATCGAACTTGACGGCGACAAGGGCGGAAAAGAAAGTGCCGTCAAAAATAATGGAGAAAGCGATATATGAAAGTGGCTGAAGCAGTTTCCGGTTCGAATATGGTGGAATAATATAATGGTGCGGGGTACGGAATGTCAAAGGAATTGATTTATGCAGTAGATGATGAGGTCCATATACAGCAGCTGATACAATACAACCTTGAGGCAAGCGGTTTCAAAGTGACCGTTTTCGACAATGCGGAAAAGCTGCTGGAGGCAGTCGGAAGTACTCCCCCTGCATTATTTCTGCTGGATATAATGCTGCCGGGCATGGATGGTCTTGAACTTTGCAGGAGGCTGAGATCCGATAACAGGACTAAAAACATACCCATTATCATGCTCACCGCTAAAAGTGAGGAATTTGATAAAGTTCTGGGTCTGGAACTTGGTGCGGACGATTATCTGGCGAAGCCCTTCAGCGTGCGCGAACTTACAGCCAGGGTCAAGGCCCTGCTCAGAAGGACTTCCGCGGCAGCCCCTGAAGAAACTGATATACTGAGACACGGCGATATAGAGATAGACGCCGCAAGGCATGAGGTTTTTAAAAAAGGCAAGCTGATAGAAATGCCGCTAAAGGAATTCGAGCTGCTCAAGCTGCTTTTGCAAAACAAGGGCAGGGTACTGACGCGCGAGCTTCTGCTCGATAAGATCTGGGGTTACGATTATTATGGCGAGACTAGGACTGTCGATGTACACATCCGTTATCTCAGACAGAAAATTGAAGATGATGATAACAAACCGGTATATATCGAGACTATACGAGGAATAGGCTACAGGTTCAGCGACAAGGACGGAGTAACCGTCTGACCGGGGCGGTGTAACCATATGAGGAAAAAGCTATTACTCTATTTTATTATTTTAATAATCGCGGGAATGTCAGTAACAGGCATCCTAACCACGCAGCATGCCCGGAGCCTTTATATGGATGAAGTCCGGGACCGCATCCTGACGGTTGCCGTACTGTATGACCACGAGATCGCACAAACAGCCAAAGACGGTGGAAAGACGGATTATAACGCCCTCGCAAAGGATTACGCAAGTATACTCTCTGCAAACATCCCCAAAGCGGCCAAATCCGGTAGCAATGCGGATCAATATGCCTTCCGGCCCAGGATCACCATTATAAATTCGAAAGGCAAGGTGCTGGGAGAATCGGAAGCAAATTATACCGGCATGGAAAACCATCTGGGCAGGAAGGAAGTACAACAGGCTTTAAGCGGTATCGTGGGCGAGGATATAAGGTCAAGCAAAACGCTCGATACGAACTTTCTTTATATTGCGATCCCCTCTTCCCTGCCGGATCTGATAATAAGGGTTTCCGTCCCTCTTGACCAGCTAAAAAAAATAGATATCCAGATATTGCTTTACTCGCTGGCAGGTATGCTTGCAGGCCTCCTGCTTATGATCCTTCTCGCCTGTAGATTTGCATCGGAGATCAGTAAGCCTTTAAGCGAACTGACTTTGGCTGTCAGGGAGATCTCCGACGGCAATTATTCAAAAAGGGTAGATGTCAGGAAGCATGATGAAATAGGTCAGCTCGCATCCACTTTCAACGATATGGCGGCAAAGCTGGATGGCACCGTTACGGATCTCACGGACAAAAACATTAAATTCGACGCTATTCTGAACAGTATTATGTACAGCTTTATCGCAGTCGATCAAAATCTAAGGATAATATTGATCAATTCGATTGCTGTTAAATTCTTTGACATCAAACAGGACAGCGTTATAGGCAAAAGATTTATCGAAGTGATCCGCAGCCACCAGCTCAATGAAATACTGCAAAAAACGATCGACAGAAATACGTCCCAGGTAAAGGAGCTTATGCTGGGTTCACCCGAAAGCGGGATCTTAAGCGTGCACTCAAGTCCGATAATGGCCGCAAACAGCGAAGGAACGAATGCAGGCGCTATTATAACCATCCAGGATATAACTGCAATGAAAAAGTCCGAACAGATCCGGACTGAATTTGTTTCTAACGTCACGCATGAACTAAAGACTCCCCTTACCTCGATAAGAGGCTTCGTCGAAACGCTCCGGAATGGTGCGATATACGATGCTTCCATAGCGCCGAGGTTTCTTGAGATCATCGACATCGAGGCCGAAAGGCTTACGATGCTGATAAATGATATACTGCAGCTGTCGGAGATCGAAAACGCCAAAAGCGACACAAATATCGGGGAACACGACCTGTCCGGCATAATAACCGAGGTCCTGTCGATACTTGCACCCGAAGCGGATAAAAAAGGAGTAACACTGAAATCCAATATGGCGAAGA
>JAEYOM010000013.1 GCA_023411715.1 Bacillota bacterium
CACCAGCCGATACCATGCGTAAGGCCCGATATATCCTTGATCTCCTTCGCCTGTATCCATTTCCCTTCTTCAGGGATTGGCGCCGGCCCGTGATTGGGTCCCTTTGCCACACACGTCATTCTTTCAACTTCATGTGAATAAATCATTCTATGACCCCTTTCCATGTACAAATTAGATGTAGATATCTATGTTCTGGCTTTTGCCGGATTTGCATTTTGTGCAAAGCATGGCATTAATGCCAACAACTATTTTACTATAATATTTCCTAAAAGTATATGTGAATTTTTTATCACACAACTGCTCCCAACATGTTTGATTTTGTCACTTATCCTTGAAATAAGGCCCTCTATTTGCTACGATGTATTTACATTATTTGCGAAACGCAAAGGAGACAAGCAGAATATGGATGCCGAAAGCATCAGGAAAGCACCGGGTGCGATACGTTTGAACCAGGCCGGTTATCGGCCTGACGACGAAAAACTGGCGTTTGTGGTTTCAGCAACCGGCGCCTTTACCATATGCAATACAGCGAACGAACCTGTGTATACAGGGCAGATACAGCCTTCTTCAGGCAATACAGGCGAGCCTCCTTCCGTTGACAAAAAAAGCGGCGATACTTTGGGAATTGCGGACTTTTCCAGCCTAACAAAAGAGGGCAGCTATTATCTGGTTGCAGGTACTGAAAAATCGCCAGTATTTACGATCGGCAATAATGTTTACCTGGAATTGACGGCTGCAGCCCTCAGGGTCTTTTATTACCAGCGCTGCGGCGGAGACGGCGTGCGGGAGAAATATGCCGGTCCGGTTTTTACGCACAAACCCTGCCATAAAGGTCTTGCCAGATATTTCGATGAAGCGGAGCCAACCTGCGGGAGCGTTGTTGCAGATGTATCGGGCGGCTGGCATGACGCCGGAGATTACGGCCGGTATGTAACACCCGCAGCCAAGGCGGTCGTCGATCTGCTGATGGCCTATGAGTATTTCCCGTCAGTTGCGGAAGTTGATTTCAGCGGCCCCTGCAAATTGCCCGGAGAAGTGCGTTATGAACTGGAATGGATGCTCAGGATGCAGGATCCGGGGACGGGAGGCGTTTTCCATAAGGTCACTACGCAGGTCCATGCAAATATGGCATGCCCTCCTGAGGACGACCATGCGCAGCTTTACCTCTCCCCCATATCCGCGCAGGCGACGGGCGGGTTTGCCGCTTCGATGGCCCACGCGTCACGCGTTTATCGAAAGCTGGACGCCGGATTTGCCGGCGCCTGTTTATCCGCTGCAATGAAGGCGTGGAAATGGCTTGAAAACAATCCGGGTGCAAACGAGTACAAAGACCCTTCTTTCTTCCGCACCGGCGCCTACAATGATACAAATGCTGAAGATGAGCGTTGGTGGGCGGCTGCGGAACTATATGAAGCAACGGGAGACACGTCATATCTCCGGTATTTGTCGGCAGCCCCTCTGCCTGTGCCCGGTTTCGGGTGGGCTGACATGGGTTCGTACGCCATGGTTTCGTTCCTGACGGCTAAAAATGCGGATCACGGCGGTGAAATGTATGAAAAGGTCAGAGAATATTACCTAAAGGAAGCGGACAGACTGGTCAGCGTTTCCCGGAATGATGTCTACAGGGTCTGTATCGGACAGTATGTCTGGGGCAGCAACATGGATGTTGCCAACAACGCGATGGCATTGATAATCGCCGATAGGCTTAATCCCGGTAAAAGGTACAGGCAGGCTGCTTTGGACCATTTTCACTATCTGCTGGGCAGGAATGCGACCGGTATAAGTTATGTTACGGGTTTCGGCGAAAACGCGGCCAGGCATCCCCACCACCGACCGTCGATGATACTTGGGCAGGCTGTACCGGGAATGCTGGTCGGAGGTCCCTTTGAACGTATATGGGCGTTTGAAATGGATCCTGCGTCGCAGCTGTTCAGCGAAAATACGCCGCCTGCAAAATGCTATGCAGACATGTGGGAAAGCTTTTCTACCAACGAGATCTGCATCTATTGGAATTCTCCGCTGGTCTTCATACTGGGCTATTTGAATGAAGGCAGCTAAACCATACATGGAAAGATACCTGGGAGAAATGAGGAGAAGCAGATGATATTTAGAAGAGCAACGTTGGCTGACATTGACGAATTGGTTGAATGCAGGCTGGAAATGCGGCTGGAGCGGGAAAAAGGCAAAATGGTAATCGGTATTGAGGAATTCCGAAGCAAAAACTATGACTACTTTAAACAGCATCTCCCGGATGACAGTTTTATTTCATGGGTCGCATTGGACAAAGATAAAATAGCAGCAATAAGCGGCCTTTGCTTCTATTACGCTCCCCCTACATTCAGCGACCCGTCAGGTACAACGGCATATATCATGAACATATACACAAAACCGCAGTACAGGCGGAAGGGCATTGCCGCAAGGCTTATGGGATATATAATCCAGGAAGCTAAATCGAGGGGATGCGGTAAAATCACGCTGCACGCCTCGGATATGGGTCGGCCGGTATATGAAAAACTCGGTTTCAAAGATGCAAACGGCGATATGGAGCTGTATTTGTAGCCTATCCTTATTCTGGAGTACTGATTTCATCGATTAGTGATTGCTGAAGCGCATATTGTTTGATACAATCTAAATAAATGTAAAAGTGTACCAAATAATGCAGAAAGCAATAATATAGGAAAAGAGGAGAGATTATGATGATGGCAACAGGCGGTATATCGATATCGATAGTTCTTTTATATCTCGTATTCCTGGTACTTGGGTTGGGGTGGACCGTTTTTCTGGTTGTCCTCGGTGTAAAAGCCTTCAAGGCTTTGGATGTTTATATCAGAAAGAATCGGTAGTAAACGCGGGGTGAGGTCATGTCAAAGATATCGAAAGAGCGCGGGGTGAGGTCATGTCAAGGATATCAAAAGAGCGCAAGGCGACATATTACGTAGGATTAGTCATGATGGTCGTCGGGTTCATACTCTTTTTATCTGTATTCATATCAGTAGCCACCTCTATAGCGGATCCGCTCGGATTTATTCTCCCGCCCTTTCAGAACGGCATATTCGGGTTTATTCTGATAGCCGCCGGCGCTTTCGTAAAGAATATCGGCGCCAAGGGTGCCGCGGGTTCCGGGCTTCTGCTTGATCCCGAAAAGGCAAGAGATGATCTGAGACCGTTCAACGAGGCGAAGGGCGAAATGATCAACGATGTGATCAGCAATATCGATGTGATCGGAGAGATCGCAAAGCCTCATGAACACGAGGAAAAAGAAGTGATAAAGATCAAATGCCGCGGCTGCGGGACCCTTAACGATGAAGACGCAAAGTTCTGCAAGGGCTGCGGAGACGAGCTGTAATACGGGAAGCTGACGTTAAGGCGAACCGGATACACAAGTATACAAGGCAGGATTCTGAATGACAACCGATGAAATTATAAAATATTGTCTTGCAAAAAACGGCGCATACGTTGATTTTCCGTTCTGGGATACACCGATGTGCATCAAGGTTTCAAAAAGGCTTTTTGCACAGATATATCCAAAACCGGAGGACCGCAGGCTCACCCTAAATTGCGAAAGAGCGGCGGGCGAATTCTACAGGGACGCCTATCCGGGAACAGTCGTGCGCGGTTATCACTGTCCTCCGGCGCAACAGCCATACTTCAATACTGTCTACCTGGATAAGGTAATTTCGGATGATGAGCTGAAATCGATGATCGACCATTCCTATTCCGCAGTAGTCGGCAAACTCCCGAAAAAGCAGAGGGAAAGCCTTCTATCCGGTAAATCAGCGGAAATATAAAATGCCAGAGTGTAAGTTTTCGCAAGGAGGATATATGAAAAAATTCGGAATACTGTCTCTTGCAGTTTTGATCGGATTAATTGGATTGATAGGGCTGGCGTCCTGCGGCAACGGCAACGAGGCTTCAAAGACCGGAAACACAGCCGAGAGCTCAAGCAGTAAGGAGGCCTTAAAGACCGAAAATACTACCGAGAGATCAAGCAGTAAGGAGGCCTTAATGGCCGAAAATACTACCGAGAGCTCAAGCAGTAAAGAGGCTCCAAAAATAGTCGAGGTCTCCGGAGACTATTACGAGAGCGTACCGACAGATAAGGACCGTGTGGAGCTATACAAAGTGAACGAACGGATCTGGGTACATAAGACTTACATGAAAATCAACGGCGCCGATACGCCTTCCAACGGTTTGATCGCGATCACATCGGACGGTTTGTTCCTGGTGGACACACCCTGGACCAATGGACAGACGAATGTGTTGCTGAAGCTGGCAAAGGATGTTTTCAAGCAGGACATAACGACAGCAGTGATAACGCATGCCCATGCCGACAGGATTGGCGGTATCGATACGCTGATCAAAAACGATATAGAAGTCAGATGTACTGACCTGACTGCAAAAGAAGCGGAAAAAAACGGGTTTACAAAGCCTGATACGATTATCGGTACAGAGACTGATTTTTCAGTCGGAGATGTGGACATTGAAACATATTATCCCGGCAAAGGCCATTCACCCGACAATATCACTGTCTGGTTCCCACAGTACAAGGTATTGTTCGGAGGGTGTCTGCTAAAGTCTTTAGATGCAAAGGACAGGGGAAGCGTTACGGATGCGGATATCGGACAGTGGTCCATATCGATAGCCAGGCTTAAGGACAAATATCCCAAAGCCGAAGTCGTCATCCCAGGGCATGGTCAGTGGGACGGCCCGGATATATTCAAGCATACGTTGGAACTTGTAAGCTAGCAATTCGTGGTATTTTATGCTAATATGGGAATTGTGATTTACTTTTGGGGGGTACTGAAAATGAGGAAAACGACCCTCGTTCTCATGTTGGCTATTCTTTTAACTACGGCTCTGCTCACAGCCTGCAAAGGGGCTTCCGTAAGCAATGACAGCGGCGGTTCGGCAAGTGACGGGACACCTGCCGGTGCAGTATCAGGCACAGGTATCGCAGGGCCGTCAACTGCAAGTGATACCGGATCGTCCTGGACAGGCCCGTCCCGGAACGCGGATGCAGCCGGTATGACAGGCTCGTCGATATCAGCCGTAACAGGCTCCTCCGATATTGCCGATATAAACAACGAAGAAGTCGAAATATATCAGGACAAGTCTTTCTGGGTGAACCTTGATAGCTGGGGAGTCGTATGGTTTGTCTCTTCCGGGTACGAGGAAGACGGTCAAAAAAAGGCACGCTTCTACCTGGTCAATAAGGAAAATAAGATATTATACCGGTTCCCGGATTTCAGCGGGAACGGGTGCCCGGTGTTGGATTCCATCGGTACTGTGTCCGTGAAGGATGTTGACGGCGACGGCTTAAAAGATATCATCATCATAGCGGACTATATAACGGGTGTGGGTGAAAACGGAACCGTACCGTTTTTCGTTTGCAGCATTTACTTTCAAAGAGAAAAAGAATTCATCTCCCTCCCCGACCTTGATATAAAGATCAATGAAAAAGGGCAGAACGAAAATGTTGAGATGATACTCAAATATATCGGAAGTAACGATATCGATTTCGGGAAGAAAGGTACAGGCGCCGATAGCACATCTGCGCTTATCAACAGAATAAATTCCTTTACAAAATATATAGAGACGCACTTCAGAAGTCTGAAAACAAAGGAAATAGAGCTTGAAAGCAGCCAGTCGCAAGGTGGCTACATCACCGGGTATTACGAGGGAGATCAGCTTAAGTATACCAATGCCGCCGTTTATAATGAATTTGAGAGCGATGAATACCAGATTTACCACATAAACGATGCTACGATATATATAGTGAGAACGAAAACCGTTTATGATAAGCCTACTTATAACGAAGACGCAAAAATATCCGAAGAGACAAAAAAGGAATATGTGGTAAAAGACAGTATCGCCTATGAATTAGTCGATGATATTCTGAACAAGGCTGAAAATACCAAATTTTTGGACGATGTCGATAAATACGAGAACAGATTGGCAAAATAGCTGACAATTTTATTGTGAGGGATAAGCTATGTGTATTGTAACCGTAAATGAGCATAACCGGAAAATGGTGGCCGAACTGGTGGCCAGCAACTGGGGTTCTCCATTGGTGGTTTCGAGGGGCAGGGTACATAGCCCTGCAGACCTTCCGGGTTTCTTATATATGGAAGGCAGTGCTATAAAGGGTATAATCTCATACGATATTTGCGACAACGAATGCGAAGTCGTTCTGCTTGAGAGCTTTGAAGAAAACCGCGGCATCGGCGGCACCTTGCTGATGCTTGCGATCGAGACAGCAACGAAACTGGGCTGCAGCAGGATATGGCTCGTAACTACTAATGACAATACGAAGGCAATGAGGTTTTACCAAAAAAAGTGGTTTGACCTGAAAACAGTCCACCATAACTCAATAGCGAAAGCCAGGCAGCTAAAACCCGAGATACCGTTGTACGGCAACGACGGGATCCCTATATTGCACGAGATCGAATTCGAAATGCTGCTGAACACCTCTTCCCATCAGACAACCTGCCCGGACGGAAGCCCTGCCTTCGAACATACGGCCTTAGTCGAAAATGAATAGCACTCCGGTACATTAAGTAATATAATTGAGAAATGGATATATACCCAACACCCATACCTGAGGAGCCGAAAATGAGCCAGAATAACAATGAAGCAGAATTCCAACCCCAGTTTATAACCGGTTACGACCTGCACCTCTTCAATGAGGGCAGTCATCATAAAATATATGAAAAACTCGGGGCGCACCTTTCGGTCCAGGACGGCCAAAGCGGGACGCACTTCGCTGTCTGGGCTCCGTCGGCACAAAGCGTCAGCCTAGTGTGCAACCGCAACCAATGGGACGGCAGGGCAGATCCGATGAAAAGGATAGCTGATTCGGGGGTCTGGGAAGTCTTTATACCGGATATTGCTCCGGGCGAGGTGTACAAATACGAAATCAGGACCTCCTCGGGCGAGCTGCTTCATAAGGCCGATCCATATGCCTTTTTCAGCGAGCTCAGGCCCGGTACGGCATCGATAGTGTATGACCTGGACAATTACGAATGGCATGACAATGAATGGATAAACGCAAGAGATTCCGGAAACACCTTTGACAAGCCCGTTTCCATATATGAAGTGCATCTCGGTTCATGGGCGCGGTCGGATGACGGCAGCGGCTTTTTATCGTACAGGGATTATGCCGCAAGGCTTGTCGATTATGCCGCGGATATGGGCTATACGCATATCGAGCTTCTCCCCGTAGCGGAGCATCCCCTCGACGATTCGTGGGGCTACCAGGTGACAGGATATTATTCAGTCACAAGCAGATACGGACGTCCGGAGGATTTCATGTATTTCGTGGATGATTGCCACAGGCGCGGGATCGGTGTCATAATGGACTGGGTGCCTGCGCATTTTCCCAAGGACGGACATGGGCTTGCGCGTTTTGACGGTACTGCGCTGTATGAACACAAGGATCCCCGCCAGGGCGAGCATCCCGACTGGGGAACGCTGATCTTCAATTATACGCGTAATGAAGTCCGTAATTTTCTTATTGCAAACGCTGTATTCTGGTTCGAAAAATACCATATGGACGGTATCCGCGTAGACGCCGTCGCATCCATGCTTTACCTGGATTACGGCAGGAAAAAAGGCCAGTGGATCCCTAACAAATACGGAGGCAATCAAAACCTGGGCGCCGTAGATTTCCTCAAGCAGCTCAATACGACCGTATATGGATATTTTCCAGGGGTAATGATGATCGCTGAAGAGTCCACATCCTGGCCAATGATCACAAAGCCTCCTTATACCGGCGGTTTGGGATTCTCGTATAAATGGAATATGGGCTGGATGAACGATTATCTGCGATACGTCAGTATGGATCCCGTCTACCGCAAATATCACCAGAACCTGATCACCTTTTCCATTATGTATGCCATGTCGGAAAACTTTGTCCTCGTATTGTCGCATGACGAAGTGGTACACGGCAAACGTTCGATGATCGGAAAAATGCCGGGAGACTACTGGCAGAAGTTCGCCGGGCTAAGAGTGACCTACGGTTACATGTACGGCCACCCGGGCAAGAAACTGCTCTTTATGGGCAACGAGTTCGGCCAGTTCATAGAATGGGATTTTCACAAAGGCCTGGACTGGAACCTGCTCGATTACGATAAGCACGCCGGTCTGAAAGGCTATATACGGGATCTTAACAGGCTTTATACTTCGGAAAAGGCGATGCATGAAGTAGATTTCAGCTACGACGGTTTCGAATGGATAGACTGCAACGACAGCGATCACAGTGTGATATCCTTTATCCGTAAGGGCCGCGATTCCGGGGATATCCTGGTCTTCATATGCAATTTTACTCCGGTAGTTTATGACAATTACAGGATTGGAGTGCCCTTTGATTCATTCTACAAGGAAATACTAAACAGCGATTCGAATCTGTACGGCGGCAGCAACGTGGGCAACCTCGGCGGTGTTCAGGCAGAAAGGATAGCTCACATGCAGAAACCGTATTCCCTGAACGTAAGGATCCCGCCGCTGGCAATGGTCGTTTTCAAGCCGGAGCCGGCAAACGGAACGCAGTCTGTAGACACCAACAGCCAAAGTATATTACCCGCCGGACAGGAAAACCCGGTTAACCTCGGATAAATGTAAAATAAAACGTACACACATCGGGTATTCGCTTTTTTTGAATGCTAACCAAACATCTTCGACAATTCTTCGTACTTGTCGTGCGTCAGAAGCGCATCCTTATCGATACCCTCAAACTTCACAATGTAGGTCCACCGGCCGTAAGGGTAGATTTTGCTGACCGCGCCGAGGTTTATTATGTAGGACTTATGGCACCTGAAAAAAAGAGCACTGTCCAGTTTCTCCTCGAGCTCGCTCAAACCCTCCGAAGTCGAAAAACGGTCGTTTCCCGTATAGATGACCGTACTCCTATCTTCTCGCTGTATAAGTATTATGTCCTTGACGTCGACAAGGCTTATGCTGTCCCTGTTGCGGATTATAAGCTTCTGCGGCGCTCCGGCATTGCTGTTCGCCCCGCCATTGCTGAGTGCCCCGGCTTTACTGAGCGCCCCGGCATTGCTGAGCGGCCTGTTGACGATAGAGACGTCGGGCTTGGCTGCGCTTATGGTCCTGATGCGGTCCAACGTCTGCCACAGCCTTTCCACCCTGAAAGGTTTTACCAGGTAATCGAAAGCATAGACCTCAAAGGCTTCAGGCATGTATTCGTCATGTGCCGTAGCGAATATTATGATAGTTTTCGGCTCTATATCGGAAATCCTCTTTGCACATTCTACTCCGCTGAGCCTGGGCATTTCTACATCAAGAAATACCACACCGGGACGCCGCGCTTCAAAAAGGCGGAGAGCGGCCTCGCCGTCCTCCGCTTCACCTGCTGTTTCGAAATCGTCGGTCTTATCAACAGCTTTTTTGATCACAAGCCGCATGCCCGGCTCATCATCGGCGATCAGTACTCTGATGCTCAAGTATCACCACCGGCCCCTTCTGAGACATTTGGGCCTGCTGAGCACCTCAGCCATTACAACGCCGGATAAAAGGTTCTGTTCATTGAAATTGAGCTTCAACAGCTTTTCCAAATCGTCGGGCTCCTTCCTTTGAACAGGCAGTAAAGCTGTCTCGGCCGTACCTGCATTTGTACCGGCATTTGTACCGGCATCGGCCGTACCTGCAGCTATTGCGGCATCCGCCCGTGCGGTGCGGGCAGTATTCCCCGATCCCGGAGCTGCAGCAGCCTTCCCCGGAACCTGATCAGTAGGCCTTTCCCTGTAAACCTCGGAATCCGGCTGTGAGTCGAGCCTGGCCGGTGAACCCACCATCCCCGCCCCAGTCTGCTGTGGGCTTCTCCCTGCCGCGGTAGCGGCATTGTTGGGAGTTACCCGGAATATCTGCGCATTTTTCTGCTGTGACTGTATTGGATTCAGCCGTCCGGACTGCATCGCCTGTTCCGCCTGTATTAGCGCACCCTTGACAAACTGTTCCAGATTACCGGAATTGTTATAATTAGAACGCATTATATCGCCCTTCCTAATATGCTTCCAACCTATTTCTTAGTTAAGCTCTCGTTCGATTCGGGTTTGTTTATTTTCGAAATGGAATCCCTCATCTGTGTATCGGCAATCATGTTCTGCATATTGTAATAATCCATTACGCCAAGTTTGCCATTGCTGAGTGCACTCGCCATTGCTTTCGGCACCTCCGCCTCCGATTCGACGACCTTGGCGCGCATCTCCTGTACAAGGGCCTTCATTTCCTGCTCCTTGGCGACTGCCATTGCACGCCTTTCCTCGGCTTTTGCCTGCGCTATGTTTTTCTCCGCTTCAGCCTGCAGGGTCAGGAGCTGCGCGCCTATGTTCCTGCCTACGTCGACGTCCGCGATATCGATCGAAAGTATTTCATATGCAGTTCCTGCATCAAGGCCCTTGCTGAGCACGGTCCGTGAAATGGAATCGGGGTTCTCGAGCACATCCTTGTGAGACTGTGAACTGCCCACCGTTGTTACTATACCTTCTCCGACCCTGGCAATGATCGTCGCTTCGCCTGCACCGCCTATGAGCCTGTCGAGGTTGGTCCTCACCGTTACCCTTGCCTTGACGAGAAGCTCGATGCCGTCCTTTGCAACCGCTGAAATGTTTGGCGTCTCTATGACCTTCGGGTTAACGCTCATCTTAACGGCTTCCAGTACATCCCTGCCTGCCAGGTCGATAGCTGCCGCCCTTACGAATTGCAGGTTCATATCGGCTCTATGTGCCGCGATCAGCGCATTGACTACCTTATCTACATTACCTCCGGCGAGGTAGTGCGCTTCAAGCTGGTTTACGCTGATATCGAGTCCGGCTTTGGACGACTTTATGAGAGGCAGTATGATCTTGGCCGGGCTTACCCTTCTCAGGCGCATGCCTATGAGCGTAAATATCCCGACCCTTACACCGGCCGCGAAAGCCGAGATCCAGAGCCCCACCGGGATGAATGTGAAGAAGATCGCCAAAAAAATAAATACAATGATAACTATCAAGGCAATGAAAAAGTATGACATATATTTACCTCTTTCCAATATTATTACTTACCTGTGAATACAATTACAGCACCTCTTTACGAAACGCTTGATTTCTGTGCCACTACGATCCTGTGACCTTCAACCTTCGTAATGATAACTGTGGAGCCCTTGGGAATAAATTCGCCTTCCGATACCACGTCCAGCTTGACCCCGCTGAAATCAGCCGTACCCGACGGCCTTAATACGGTAAGCGTCTTTCCCTCGCTGCCTACGAAATACTTAAGATCGTCCGACCCCGTAAATCCCATATCATCGTCCAGCGATGCATTCAGTACAAGATGCCTTGACAGATGACCCTTGGTTGCCGACTGCAGCACTATCATAAAAGCCACGCCGAGTATGGCAAGAAGTATCACTATCAAGATAAGCGCCTGGAGCGGGGTCTTGGCGGTCAATATAACACCAGCCACGAGCAGTATTGCGCCTACGATGCCGGGCGCCCCGATCCCCGGGTGGAGCATCTCGATTATTATAAAAACAAGTCCGGCAATGATACACACCCACGGAAGCCAGGTCAATCCGGCAAGCATCAACGAAAAATCCATATAAACACCTCCTGATGATCCTATTATATAGCCGGCGTTTCATATATTTAATATATGTTTCACAAATGATACGATTGGGATGCTAAAATGTCTCTTTGTTTGATTTTTCGATATCATTGGTTTACTGCCTTGGAATGCATCCTGAAAATACAGTGCTTTTGTCGTCGCTGGCAGCGCTTATCGTACCTCCGAAGTTTTCTAGTATCTCCTTGCAAATAGCCAATCCCATGCCTTCACCATTATCTCCCTTTGTCGTGAACCCAGGCTCGAATATTTTAGCCAGGTGCTGCGGCAGGACGGGAGTCCCGTTATCGATCACCTTAAAGCAATGATTCCTGAGGTCTTCTGATAATTCTATCCTAATATTTTTTTCACCCTGTTTATCTGAGAGCGCATAAACTGCATTATCGATAAGGTTGCCAAGTATCCTGCAGAACTCCCATGACTCGATTTTAAGATCCTTGAGCTGTGTCGTCACATTAAGCTCGACAGCAATCCCATGCTTCTCGCATGTCAGGAGCTTTGCCTGCAGAAGCGCGTTTACCGCCGCATTGGAGGTCTTCATGACCCTGCTGACCTTTTGGATATCTACATATACCTTTTCTATATACTCGGACGCGGACTTGTATTCGTCCATTTCGATCAGAGAGTGAACGACCTGGAGATGGTTCATGAAATCGTGCCTCTGGGCGCGCAGTGTATTGTTCAGCTTTTCGAGCCTCCCGAGCGTGTCCTCGAGCAGTTGGAATTGATATCCCGAACGGAGAAGGCTGCTCCTGTTCTTGAATGCGGCAAGGCTGTTTATTATTACCGCTGCCAGTGTAACGGTCAGGAGAACTATGATCCAGGGGTTCGTGAGCAGGCCGGGGCCGCCGCCGTTATCTACCAGATAGAGCAGAACGGCTGCAATCAGTGCGATCTGGGTAAGGTTGATGATTATGATCGTGATTATCGTTGTTCCCGGATCGACCTTTTTATTCATACCATTACCCTCCGAATACATGTATTCGGCCCCTCCCGGGGGTTTTACCCTGCCCGGAGCAATCAGAGGCTTTGCCATATTCAGTATATCCTGTATGAACGATACATTCAATAGCGCCGGTGAGATCGTATGAACGTAAATATAAAAAAATCACGATGTATGCGTGTGTTTTTCGCCGGTCTGCTTACGTTTGGCCGGACGAAGGTAATCCTTGATGATTATGGCTTTGATGATGCCGTATAGCAAAAGGCTTACTGCTGCGGAAAGCGTAAACCAGCCTGCATCAGGCATATTGAATAGTAATTGTGGCCAGTTGGCACCCATAAGTTGCGGTAAGCGAAGCATAGCGACAGGAAGTGTCAAATCGACCACCAAGGTAAACAGGATAGCCGTCACAAAGCGACTCCTGCTTTTCGCCAGACGTTTTCTGAAGCTTCTCAGGCGTATGAAGGAGAAAACCAGTACAAGCAATATCAATATACATAACGCCAGGTATATACTGTATGTCACCGTCACCGGATACCGGTTCAGGTCCAGGATACCCCCGTTCGGAACATCATCAGGATCCAAGCCATAAAGGATGTTGATTATACCGCTCTCTATCCTGTCTCTGAAGCCCGCCCTGAACAATGTGGTCGCGGTACTGCCTGAGGTATTGTAAACAAATGCGATTCGCTACCTGAAACGGTGTTTGAGGAGTCACCTTCCGCCCCATCGGGTCAGCGATCCCATAGCCCTGCGTATATACTGCCCCGCCGCCTTTCACTATTGTAAGTGAAAAGCCCGGTATACGACATTCCTTCATCATTCTTTCAATATAACCATCGATTTTTTTCAGATCCGGCCTGGCTTGCAGTTCCGCCGCATTTGAAGTACTATTCAGCAACAGGGCAGTCAATACGAAAACAAACAGGAAAGAGAAAGTCCTTTTGAACATCTCCGATACCCTCCACTCATCGTTATAATTTTGTGCGGAATTGCGACGTACGGATCAATCAAAGCAGTACCAATTATTTGAATTTTAACATCCGGATGTAACGCTTTCCATTAGCATGATATCCATAAAAGGTATACCGGAATTGTAACTTTTCAATATAATTTGTGTCTTGGGGATAAAAAAAAGCCTCACGGCGTGAAGCTTTATAACGATCGATTATACCGCCTGAAGGCGGATAATCTTTGGTGACCCATAGGGGACTCGAACCCCTGTTATCGCCGTGAAAGGGCGGTGTCTTAACCACTTGACCAATGGGCCTTGAACAATATTTTTTGCATGCGTCGTTTGAATGGTGCCGCATGCAAAAGTAATTGGTAGCGGCGGTCGGATTTGAACCAACGACACTGCGGGTATGAACCGCATGCTCTAGCCAACTGAGCTACGCCGCCATATTTTCGCGAAGGTGCCCCTACGCGCTATACCATTGTAGCAGATGGAGGAACATAAAGTCAATAGAAAAGTTTCGGCCAAACGGCTAAATCACGAGCCCAGTTTCTTCCTACTCTCTCACTTGAGAGATTTTTAAAATGTCCTTTCGGACATGTTCATTTTTTATCAACCATATTAGCTGCTCGCCTGAAACAAGCCGCCGACCTATATTAGTCAAACCAAGTGTTAGCTCAGTCTTTGTGCAAAGTTAATCAATAAAATTCAATCTCACGATGTAGTCCAGGTAATTCATGTCATGCGCAGCCTTGAATCTTCGCCCTTTTACAGATAATTTCCCTGCTATCTGCGTATCCTTTTTGATCGCATTCAGCGCAGCCTTTTTCAAAATAGCCATATTTTGCGGCGCTGTGCCTTTTCTTGTGCGATTCGCATCATCCTTGTAGATGACGTCCAATATCCAGTGCATGCTTTCGATCTGCCAGTGGTTTCTAGCCGCTTTCTCAAAGTTCTTAATATCATTTATACTGCCTATGAAATAGCTTGTCTCACTTGTCTTTATCTCCCCGCTCACCGTTTCCCGTATCACCATACCAACCCCGGCAAGCTTCTTCCAATCCTTTTTTGCATCCAGCATCCAATCGATAGCCTGGGTGTACCAATATGTACGTTTTTCAATTCTTCCATGTCCAAAATCGATAGTCCTCATCATGGACAGAGTGGTATCTCCGACAGGTTTCTTCATGTCTTTGTTTTCCTGTTTTAGCGTTTCCATTCTCCTTGCCATAGCTTCCTCTTCAAAGCATGCAATAATATCGCTCTTCAGGCTTTCCTGATTCCCTTTTACATTGAGTACATAGTCGGCTTTACAGTCGATAATCTTTTCTGCTATTGCCTTTTGACATCCCATCGCATCAATGGTAACAATGCAGCCTTTGATGTAAAGCATATCTAAGAGATCCGGGATAGCCTTGATTTCATTGGTCTTTTCATTCACCTTCACCTGACCGATGACCAAGCTGTGGGAATGACAGATTGCACTGACAATGTGAGCGCCTTTTTTGTCCCCATCAACAGATCCACGCATGGTCTTCCCATCAATACTGACAATATCTTGATCAGCAGGACGAACGACATGCTGCATCCAGCTAGCAAAACATTTCTCAAATTGTATTGGTGAAATTATGTTGAAAAGGCGGGCGATAGTGGACAGGGACGGCACGCCATTTGCCAGTTCAATATACTTTCTGATCCACTTTTGATTTGCCTCCATATCAATCCACCATTTAATCTCTTTCCATTCGTTACATCCTGCAATGACGGCGGTTACAACAATGAAGACAATATCCAGAAGCCGGTGGTGGACTTTACCTTGTTCACGTCGATCCTCAACGATTTCAAAGCTTTCAAAGAATTTTCCTTCGTACATACTCTTATTACCTTTATTGTTATATTTTATTTATATTATATAACATTTTCCTCTAAATTGCAATAAAAAATGACCCAAAACGCAAATTTTACAATGGTTTCAGGTCACTTTATGTCGTTTCCATATTTTCTATTTTGCTAATTTATGGATTCATGATTTCACCGTG
>JAEYOM010000024.1 GCA_023411715.1 Bacillota bacterium
GCCTAATGTATCACCGGCGCAGATGATGCCAAACGTATCGCCCTCACAGATGATGCCGAATGTTTCACCGGCGCAGATGATGCCTAATATGATGCCCTACCCCGAGGTATCGCCCGCGCAGATGTTCCCCAACATGCCGAATCCGTCAGGTGTAATGCCTGCTTCTATGAATGCTATGCCTATGATGTGCTGTCCGTTTCTCATGAACATGCAGTGCCCGTTGACGCAGGGCGTCATGGGGATGGACATGATGAACAACAGCATGTTCCCCGGAGTAAGCCCGGCATCTGCCAATATGGGAGCCTTACCGGCGTCAACTGGCAACCAGATGAGTGCAATGCCAGGAATGAGGTATATGTCGGATTCCATGGGCACCCCGTATTTTCCTGTAGGCGGAATGAATTATTGAAATGCCTTTACAGGTCGAACATACTCTCATATTCTTCTCGGAGGACTGTCTAAAAGGCAGTCCTTTTGTATCATGTGATATATCTGAGTCTCTGTGATTATTTGTCCGGGAAATTATGGTTTAAACCTAAAAAAGTATGTTTATAATCTGATTGATAGGGACTTTATGGCAACGCATTTGACAAATCGAACTTATTAGATATAAAATAGCGTCACAGTCCCTTATTAATATTTTAACAGGAGGTTTTTTTATTGTTGCCACTTGCTAAAAATATTAAAAGGTTATTTTCATACAGAAAGCGACTGCTGGTGATAATACTTGCAGTAACGGTAGCGGCGGGTGCGGGATGCGGCGCATTTGCCTTACTGAAGAAGGACGTTGTAATAAATGACAACGGGAAAATAATTACCTGCATGACTATGAAAAATACCTTTAAAGAAACATTGGAACAAAACGATATTGCTGTAAATGCCTTCGATTATATCAGTGTTCCATTGGAGACCGACTTACAAAGGACGAAACTGAACGAAATATACATAAAAAGAGCTGTACCCGTATACATCACAGCGGACGGAAAACAAACAAAGGTAATGACCTACAGGGACACTGTAGGGGAAATGCTCGGCGACAGTCCGGTCAGGCCCGAGGGCTCAGACAGACTTGAGGGGGTGCGGTTGGCGGATCCGGTAAAGAGCGAAATGGCGTTTCGGATTGTACGTGTCGACGAGAGTGTAGTAAGTGAAAAGGAGAATATTCCTTACTTAGTACAAAAGAAGACAAACAAGAGCCTTGACGAGGGAACTCAGAAGGTTGTACAGCCCGGAAAGCAAGGAATCCTGGAAAAGCAGTACAAGGTCGTTAAGGAAGACGGGCAGGAAGTTTCCAGGCAACTGCTGAAAGAAACAGTGCTACAGGACCCTGTAAAAATGATCATGGAATTCGGTACGATTATGAATTTCAAGACAAGCAGGGGAGATACGGTAAGGTACAATAAGGTTATCGATATGAGGGCAACGGCCTATACGTCTTCCTTCGAGGAGACCGGAAAAGCTCCGGGGCATCCGCTGTTTGGCATAACGGCCACCGGTGTCAAGGCGAGAAAAGGCGTCATAGCAGTTGACCCAAGGGTAATACCTCTCGGCACCAGGGTCTACGTAGAATTACCCGGAAAGGCTCCCGATTACGGTTATGCAATTGCTGCAGATGTAGGCGGTGGGATAAAGGGAAAAAGGGTGGATCTGTACTACGAGAGCAAAGCCGACGCAATGAAGTTCGGCCGCAGAAGTGTCAAGATCTATATACTGTCTGAAAACTAGGCTTATACGGTTCTTGCACAAAGATATATAATAGGGGACTAAAACTAAGCCGGGGCGCTGGGCCCCGGCAAATTTTTTCTAAGGATCGGCTAAAATATTGGAATGGAGCAGGCTGGTTAGTGTAGTGCCCTGTAAAAGATTATCGGAAGTTATATTTTAACGATTCCTAAGCACAGGCAGCGGAAAGGTATACTAAATGTATTTGGACACAAAGAATATTCTGAAAAAATTTGATATACGTCCAACAAAGTCACTTGGACAGAATTTCCTTATTGATGAAGGAGTTCTTAAGAAAATAGCTGAAGCAGCCGAATTGACGAAGAATGATATCGTGCTCGAAATCGGACCGGGCCTCGGAAGCCTGACGGCGTGGCTCGCAGAAAGCGCCGGCGCCGTGGTAGCGGTGGAGATCGACAGGCATCTGATACCGGCGTTGCGTGAGAGCCTTGGAAGTTATCCGGATACACATATCATACAAGGCGACATAATGCGTATAGATCCGGAGATTGAACTGCGGCCCTATATCAAAAATGGGGAAGGACAGGATCGTCAGTTGAAAATAGTGGCCAACCTACCCTATTACATAACAACGCCCGTTATAATGAAGCTGCTTGAAAGTGGCTTAAGAGCCAAAACCATGGTATTCATGGTGCAGAAGGAAGTGGCCGGCAGGATGCGGGCAAAGCCGGGAGGAAAGGATTATGGAGCGCTGTCTGTTGCGGTACAGTATTATTCCAGGCCGTCAATTGTACTCGAGGTACCTCCTTACAGCTTCATACCGCAGCCTGACGTCGATTCTTCCGTAATAAAGCTTGAGATATACGATAAGGCTCCTGTGGACATAAAAGACCAGGAACTGTTTTTCAGACTGGTAAAAGCGGCATTCGGGCAGAGAAGGAAAACCCTGGCCAATGCCTTGAATAATGCAGGCTATTTCGGCATGGGCAAGGAAGAGATAAAAGCGGTGCTTTCCGGTGCCGGCATAAAAGAGAATCAGAGGGGAGAGACCCTGTCGATAGAGCAGTTTGCCCACCTGTCCAATCTGATTTACGACAGACGGTCCGGACCGGACATGCAAGGAAATAATTAGAATCACAGGAGATTACGGATCGATTTAGCGGATCGATTTAGCCGATCGATTTAGCGGATCTTTTTAGCGGATCGATTTATCGCCGATGCCGTAACTGACGTAAAAACCCCGGGGATCATATCGATCTCCGGGGTTTACTATATCTTCGATATTTGTTAGCTTCAGGCCGCGCTTATTTGCGCTTCCATCAAGCTTTGAGCCTTTCTTCAAGAGCTGCGAGCTGTTTAGCCATTTCCTTCGGCAGTTTGTCTCCGAATTTGGTGTAATGCTCCTTGATAGACTCGACTTCCTTCAGCCATTCGTCCTTATTGACCTTGAGCAGTTCGGCCATATCCGCCTCGCTTACATCAAGACCATTGGTGTCAATCGCATCGGTGGTCGGCATATAACCGATAGGAGTCTTGACTGCCTTGCCTTCGCCGGATACTCTTTCACAGACCCACTTGAGGACTCTGCTGTTTTCGCCGAAACCGGGCCACAGCCACTTGCCGTTGGCATCCTTGCGGAACCAGTTTACATAGAATATCTTCGGAAGCTTATCCGGATCAGTCTTGGTTCCGATGTCGAGCCAGTGCTGTAAGTAATCACATACATGGTAGCCTATGAACGGAAGCATTGCGAACGGATCGCGGCGAACCTGGCCGATATTCTTCGAAATCGTTGCGGCTGTAATCTCTGAACCCATGATCGAGCCGAGGAATATGCCGTGGCTCCAGTCGAGGCTCTGGTTTACGAGCGGTATGGTGCTCGGACGGCGGCCGCCTATCAGTATTGCAGATATCGGCACACCCTGGGGGTTTTCCCATTCGGGAGAAATGACCGGGCACTGCTTTGCCGGTGCTGTGAATCTTGAATTGGCATGTGCGGCAACTTCCTTGGAATCGGGAGTCCAATCCCTGCCCTTCCAGTCGATCAGGTGGTCGGGAGCCTTTGTGCCGATGCCTTCCCACCAAACATCTCCGTCGTCGGTAAGTGCGACGTTCGTGAATAT
>JAEYOM010000112.1 GCA_023411715.1 Bacillota bacterium
TATCAACGTTAAGTATGACGATATCATAATTTTCTACGGCCTTTTCGTACTCACCAAGATAAAATAACGTATCTGCCTTATAAATATAATAGTAATAATAGGTGGGATCCATCTGTATAGCCTTATCATAAAGCTTTAGTGAATCGTCGTATTTTTTAAGTACAGATAATGCGTTTGCCTTGTTACTATAGAGGCCTGCTGCATCGGGAGCGAGCTTGATCGCCTTGTCATACTGGACAATAGCTTCGTTGTATCTTCCGAGATCATACAGAATATTGCCTTTCATGTTGTAAGCATTATAGTCCTTTGGATTCTTCTTGATATAAGGGTCGAATGTTTTAACCGCTTCATCCTTCCTACCCATGTCTATCAATGCATAAGCTTTCTGTTTGTATAGATCCAGGTGGGGGTACTCCTTGATACCCTGATCAAACAGTTTTACCGCTTCTGCATATTTTTTCTGCCTGCAAAGAATCAGGCCCTTGCCGACGTATGCATCAACATACCCTTTATCAGTCTTTATAGCCATATCGTAAGCGGCGATCGCTTCCATGTCTTTGCCGAGAGCTGAGAGTGCATCGCCTTTCAGACTGTACGATTCGTTGAGAAATACATTCTCCTTACCTATTTTTATTGCATTGTCAAAGCATTCTATCGCATCAACGTATTTTCCCTGACTATAATAAATCTTACCTTCACAAATAAATGCATTATAGAAAGTGGGATCATCCTTTTCAGACTGCTTGTATGCTTCCGCCGCTCCATCCAGATCACCCATAATTTCCAGCAGAATACCCTTCCAATATGGGTATTTCGGTTCAGCCGGATCTAATTCTATGGCAAGATCATAGTATTTCAATGCCTCTTCATCTTTATTATCATTTTCCAGGTCATGGGCTTTTCGGGCATATTCGTAAGCCTTCTTGGGATTGGAAGCACTAGCTGCCTCCGCAGGCATGACCGTTATTGAGAATAAAACTGATAGAACCAGAATAAAAACCGTAACTTTTTTCATGTTGCAACCCCCTAATAATCAACGTATCATAACTCCATGATCTTTTCAGGCGCCTGAATCCATTAGCTCTTATTCGGGAAATAATATAAAACAGTGTGAAGGAGAATTTTAATAGTTTTTGTATAATTCTCCCGAAATTTATATTTTAGTGTCATTATATGATATTTATGGATAAATTGCAAATGTGCGCAGCATACCCTTACTCTGCCTGCAGTTTAGCCGTCAGTCTCCTTTCCCTGACGTATCTCACTGCCGCCGCAATCTTTGCGGAAATATAGGTGAGGCCGGTTACGAGTAAAAGGTCGAAGCTTACGTTAAACAGGTAAAGATGCTTGCTCAGGTCGGCATCGCCGTCCCCTATGATCGGCAGCATGAACTGCATTAAGCCTGTCAAAAGGATGAAGCCGGCAAATTCGGCAAAAAAACAGGCAGTTTTCCCGCGATTCCTGATGTACTCATAAATAACGGCAAGAAGCGCTGCCAGATATATTGCTGCAAGGAACAGAAGCGAATGCGGCAGTACGTTTTGTTTGAAGCTTCCCCAAAAGCTGAACGCCTTCGTTACCTGCTTGTATTCTATTCCCGGGTACTTCTCGAAATTGCCCACGCCCTGGTTAAGCTTAAAACCGTTGTCCGCCGCATATTCGAGCTTCCGGAGCAAGCGCAACGGATGTCTTGAGTAAAACGAAAGTACTTTGATATGATTTACCTTTGCCGATAGCATTTCCTTGAATTCGGGCGTCCTGATATCGACAGGGTATTCCTCCATAAAATAATTTGTTCCCGCAAGCACAGTCAGAGATGGATCGAGCCCCAGTTCACCAAGGTCCCTCTCGGAATCGGGCGAGCCTCTGAGGATCCCGTAAAATACGGTCTGGTATTTGTTGCAGACTTTTATGTCCTCTGAAACACCCGTGTAGCAGAGGGCGGAAACTGCGACCACAAATACCGCAAGCAGTACGGATACCCTTTTCCACATGATATCCTTCCTGAGACGGACGGCCCTTAGAAGCAGCAGTGCAGCCAGTATACCCGCCGGGGAATTTTGTATCTTCGCACCGGCAAATATTACGGCGCTTATCCCGAACAGCAACAGCGTCCAAAGCGCAGGTTTCCCACTGGAGGCCAGCAGCAGCGCGGATGCAGCCAGCAGAAGCAGGAAAACCGAAGAAACGGGCTCTCCATATAGTGAATTGAAATATGAAATATAGCCCGTATCGCAAAAAACCAATATCAGCGCTATCGCAGCAACAGCGCCTGAAAAGCCCGACCGCTTCCGGACACACCTTACTGCTAGGAACACCGCTGCGGTAAAAAACAGCGTATATATGGCCCCAAGAAAACGGATATCAAAAAGTCCGGCATTAAGGAGCAGCTTGCTTATGAAAACAGCCAGCAGCACGATCGGAAGCTCAGTTGAAAAATATCCTCCTCCGAAGGGTATTATAAAGCCCGTTTTGTAAAGCCTATTCACGAAGCCGAAATATCGGTCGGATTTAGAATCTGTAATATACTGAAGTCCCGTCGAGTTCATGATGCGCGCGAAATCGCCGTTGTCGGCGACTCCTGTTATGGGCCTGAAAAATAAAATGCAGCAAAGGATGCCCAGTACGATCCCTGCTGCAATATATTCCGATCTGAATTGCATTTTATCGTCCGCCATACGGCACTCCCTTTTGTGGAATCATCCACCAATATTATTCCAAAATCCTCCGGGAGTATTCATATGGCAATCAGGTCTCGAGGAGACTTTCAAAAGACTTTCAACAGACATTCAGCCGGTTTCCAGTCTGTTTCCGCCCTTATCAGGCGCTGAGGCTGTCCTCGGGTACTTTCCGGGGAAAAGTCTCCTTTACCCTCCTTGACCTTCGGAGATAAATATACCACAGGACGCTGAAAGCTATTACATACGCCATGCTGAAAGCAAACGAAGATATTATTGAAGAGTGCGTCTGCTGGTACATTACATATGTTTTTTCATATGGGATCTCCGCTATCTGCATACCCATATTGACATAGACATAAGTCACCAGGAACAACACCCTGAATACCAGGAACACTTTAATCGTAGGAATCGCCAGGCTGAGCCTCTTCTTCAGAACGATACCGCACAAGATCGAGAGCGCTGTATATATGATCGCGGCAGCCTGAAAAGCCGTTCCCAAAAAACCGTATGAAGTCATGGAATTGAAGCCGAAAAATATGCCCATTATGCCCGCGAGCGGCTCGGCTGTAATCAGCATGAAAAACAATACAAGCAATAAACCGCCTATACCTTGTTCCTCAAAATAATCATAGGGTTTCCTGAACTCGTCCATCTTGCACCATCCTCTTTCTTTTAGAAAAATAATACCAATTTTTGAGATAAGTTGCAAGTTTTACTTCTCCAGTATTATTCAATCCAGTCCGACGGCTGGAAGTAATCAGTATAGACGCCGTAAATACCGCTGTCTCTTAATTTCTCGTAAACATCCAAATCATTGACGCCATGAGCATATATAGGTATCTTGATATTTATAAACTGCTTCACATAATCCGGCGTTGCCCTGTCGACAGACATTGTCAAGGCGAACAGCTCATGGCTGTCGCAGAAACCTAGGACCTTGTCCGCGGGAGCATCAAGTTTGTAAAGCGTCAGTATGATATGCTCATAGCCCAGCGCCTTTACGGTATCATATTCTTCGAAGGAATAAATCTGCGGTATTATCTGTCCGACAATTTTAGGGTATAACTCCTTGATAGTGCTGAGAACGCCTATGTTATCCTCCTTGACATCAGTTATGACATAAGCGTCGGGATGCTTCGAAAGCCATTCCAATAGCAAACTAATATCCATCAGCTTCAAGCCAAGTATCGTCTTGGTGGATTCAAACTCTTCGTAGGTGGCCGCCTTGGTCGAATACTTGATATCCCTAAGCCAGTTGGTATTTCCCCAGTCATGGACCAGGACAGGTACCCCGTCTGAAGTTTTGCTTATATCCACTTCAAAAAAACGGAAACCTTTATCATAGGAATTATAAAAAGCCTGAAGCGAGTTGGTCAGACGGATGCCGTAAATCTCCCCGCCCGCATGTGCTACCAGCCTTGGAGCAGTCAGTGTGTCGACGTTTGCAGTCTGAATATTTCCATCTGCAGTCTGAATATTTCCGTCTGAAGTCTGCACGCTTATGTTTTCGGCGTAACTGAATCCCATATCTGACGCAAGAACAGCGATCAGTACGACAGTTACAATTTTGATCATGAACAGGATCAAGGGTTTACGATTCTTTTTCATGACAGCCCTCCGCACATTTATTATGTACTTATTTTAGCACATTTAATTTTTTACCCGTTATATAAAATTTGCTTATAATGCTATAATATATTTACATTGGGAAAAATAAAGTTAACAGAAGGTGAATATTGTGAAATTCGATTATTACATGCCTGCCAAAGTATTATTCGGGCCGGGAAAGCTGAACGACCTTGCAAAAGAGCCGCTGCCCGGCAAAAAAGCGCTGATCGTGATCTCCTCCGGGAAATCCATGAGGAAGACCGGCACGCTCGACCGGCTGACAAAGATCCTGGAGTCCAGGAGCGTTGGGTATGTCCTGTTTGATAAGATACTTCCGAACCCTGTCAAATCACACGTAATGGAAGGCGCGCAGCTAGCAAAAAGCGAAGGCTGCGACTTCGTTATCGGGCTCGGAGGCGGAAGCAGCATCGACTCTGCAAAAAGTATTGCCTTCATGGCCGCCAACCCCGGTGATTACTGGGATTACGTGGGCGGCGGCACGGGCAAGGGTCTGCCCATGATCGCAAAGCCTCTGCCGATAGTCGCAATAACTACAACTGCCGGCACGGGCACCGAGGCTGACCCCTGGACTGTCATCACGAAGGAAGATACGAATGAAAAGATTGGGTTCGGCAACCAGTTTACTTTCCCTGTATTGTCCGTAGTAGACCCTGAACTGATGCTGACCGTGCCTGAGAAGCTGACTGCCTACCAGGGCTTCGACGCGCTGTTTCATTCTACTGAAGGATATATCGCAAATATCGCGACTCCCGTCAGCGATATACTTGCCTTGAAAAGTATAGAGCTTATAGCAAAATACCTCCCGGCCTGCGTAAAAGACGGTTCCAACCTTGAAGCCCGCACCCAGGTTGCCCTCGCCAATACACTTGCAGGTATGGTCGAGTCTACATCGAGCTGTACTTCCGAGCATTCCATGGAGCATGCCATGAGCGCTTTCCACCATGACCTTCCGCACGGCGCCGGACTTATAATGCTCTCTGAATCGTACTATAGCTTCTTTGCCTCAAAGATCCCGGAAAGGCTTGCGGATATGGCCGTGGCAATGGGCGTCGATACCGGCTCCATGCCCGAAAGCAAACGCGCCCAGGCCTTCGTTAAGGCTCTGACAGACCTGCAAAAGGCATGCGGAGTAGACGATATAAAGATGTCGGATTACGGCATCAAGCGGGAAGAGATCCCGACGCTCGCCGAAAACTCCAGGAGCACCATGGGTGGACTTTTCACTATGGACCGCTACAAGCTGTCACTTGAAGAAACGGTAGAGATAATGAACAAGGCTTATAAATAGGTCATCCGTACAAAGTTCTGACAAAACAGACCAGAAAATCAGGATCGTTAACCAAACGGCCCGGCACGTTACGGTACCGGGCTCTTTTATACGAATTGGCAGACTACATTGTCCAACATAATTTAACCGCTGTGAAAGCTTAAATGCCATTCTGCCTATTAACCATCTGTATCATTTTCTTTACTCCCTGTAATAGCATGTATTATGCAAATTTTCTATAACGCTCTTGCCTAAAAGAAAAAAATGCATTATGCTGGAACGTAACTTGATAACGATTATGAGATAATGTTATCGCGACAGGTAATCAAAAGAAATGAGATGGTTTTATAAAATTCCCAAGCACATACAGCGGGCTTCCGAGAAATATGTATATAATGTTCGGAGCTACCATAATAAACAGACTCGGCGACTTTGTAATACCTTTTTTAACGATGTACCTCACTATAAAAATAGGCCTTTCTTTCGAAGTTGCCGGTATTATCGTTACAATATCCTCTCTCGCAGGGATCCCTTCATCATTCATTGGCGGTAAGCTCGCGGACGAGTTCGGAAGAAAAACGACCTACCTGATTGCACAGGGCGGAGCGGCATTGTCACTGTTGCCCTGCGCTTTTTTGAGCAATCCCGTCCTGATCGTTATATTACTTCTGCTATCGACGTTTTTCTCAGGCGCGGTAAGACCGCCCTTGAATGCCATAATAACTGATATACTGCCGCCGCATCAAAGGCAGCAGGGCTTCTCGCTCCAACATTTGGGCATCAACATAGGAGTGGCCCTGGGGCCTATCGTAGCAGGATTTCTATTCAACAATTTTTTACCGATGCTGTTTATTGGCGATGCGCTGACTTCATTTATAGCAATGTTTTTAATATGGAAAAATGTTAAGGAAATCAATCTTGAAAACCTTGAGGAAACAGCTTATACGGAGAAGGAAAAGAAAGAGGAAGGGAGCATCCTCACTGTTTTGCTGAAACGGCCTCAGATAGCAATATTTTTATTCATATATATCCTGTACTGCTTCGTATACACTCAGCACAGGTTTTCTCTGCCTCTGACCGCCGAGGCTGTTTTCGGCAGCACAGGGGCAAGCAAATTCGGATTTTTGATGAGCGTAAATGCTATTACAGTGATATTCTGCTCTGTGGCTGTCACCTCACTAACAAAGCACCTGAGGCCCCTTACCAACATAATGATAGCCGGCTTGGTCTATGCCGTAGGTTTCGGGATGCTCGGTCTGATCCACAGCTATTATCTTTTCATAGTATCCACAGTGATATGGACCCTGGGAGAGATCCTGGTCGTTACGAATTTCGGGGTATATCTGGCCGACAACAGCCCGAGCAACTTCAGGGCGCGTTTTAACGCTGTAGGTTCACTGAGCTGGAACATAGGAGCAGCTTTGGGTACTTCCTTAGCGGGGAAGTTCATCCAGGAAGTAGGGCTTGATTACATATGGCTGCTTACCTTTATTATCGCTATACTCGGTACTGCAGGCATGATCGGCCTCTTAGCGTGGGGGTGGAAAAAGAGGACCGGAGAGCGATGACTGCCCCTTCACTCTTATTTAAAACTCCCATTCGCGCATATGGTTGTTCGACGGCGCCTGCATACCTGCATCCAGGATCTTTCTGACGATTTCCATATCGATTTCCTTTTCCTTGAAATCGCGCACTGTTCTTCTTGTGTAAATAGCCTTATATACATCCATTGAAATCCCCCCTATTAAAACAGATTATATACATAACAATTTGTCAACAGTGTGTCATATTAAGTATTTATCTTTCAATAGCATCAACGGTCCTTGGTATCGTGTCGTTGCCCTTGATTTGCTGCTATACTGGTGTTATACCTGCTATTCTTGCTATAATTTCGGGTTTATTGCCGGAAATCAAATAAGAGAAGTTCAGTTCATTTAAATCTATTCCGATATTTGTAACGGGCAAGTCTTGTAATAACCATTACTTTCTGATAATTTGTTAGCATGAAGGATGCAGACAAGAGGGAAAGGATGTGGCAGCTATGGCCATATCATTGAGAAATTTATGCAAATACGCTAAAGAAAATTATGGCATGAACCTAATTTGCGGCGAAGCCAATATGAATAACCTGGTAAATTGGGTCCATATGTTGGAAGACCCTGAAACAGCCAACTTTCTCCATGGTCAGGAATTGATTTTTTCCACCGGCATAGGGCATGACAATACCGATTGGTACTTTGATTTCGCAAAAGGATTGGTGGCAAATCAGGCAAGCGGGTTGGTTTTGAATATAGGGCCGTATATAAGATCCGTACCTGAAAATCTGATATCATACTGCAGAGAAGTACAGTTCCCATTGTTTACAATCCCGTGGAAAACCAGGATAGTAGATATAACAAATGATTTTTGCCGGAAGATAATCAAGTCGGAGGAAAATGAAGTCAGTGTTGCAGCAGCTTTTCGGAACGTTCTGTTTTTCCCCGAAAGAGTATCTGAAAACAGTTCGGTTCTGGAGCGCAAGGAGTTTGACCTGAATGCGGAATTCTGCGTTGTTGCGATGTCACTCAAAGTACCTTCCAACGAGAAGTTCCAGGAGTTCGACAAGTCAGTCAGGCTGCATCTTACAAAAATGCTGTATAACCTCAGTGACCGTTTCAATATATTCAGGCAGGACAAACATCTGGTCGCGATCCTTCAGAATTTCCCGCAGGATTTTACGGAAAATGCAATGGAGCGTTTGAACGAGGTGTGCAATTTCGGGGGGAAGAAATACCGTATATATGCCGGTATCAGCGTAAATGACTCCGGTATCGGATCGCTGCCGCACAATTACAAACGGGCCGTAGCGCTGCTGCATATGGCCGAAAAACAGAACAAGGCCGTAGTCTCATACCGGAACATAGGGATGGCGAAGTTGCTGCTCGAGGTGGAAGATAACTGCGCTTTGAAAAAATATTACGAAGATACGCTCGGAACGCTTGAGGATTATGATAAGAAAAATCAAACGGATCTTCTCCTCACCTTGAAATGCTACCTCGAAAATAATGCCAGCGTGCAGGAGGTGGCCAAGGAAACCTATGTTCACCGCAATACTATTAACTATAAAATAAAGAAGATCAAGGATATACTGCAGTGTGAGCTTGCCTACCAGGATGGTCTCAGGTTTCTGCTGGCATTTCACATAAGGGATATGCTTTAGCCATTGTACATCAGCACAAAACATTTTGTGCTTCAATTCGTTGAATACTGTATTAAACGTGTTATCATAGGTTTATAAAAGCAAACGAAATTTACGGCAAAGGGGCCTGCGCGTACGAATTCCAGGTGGAGTTCGCAAGTGCGGGCCTTTCTGTTATTTAAAACGGGGTGAGAGTGGATATGGAGCTGGAATTGACAACAGCATGGGAGATTTGTGAAACGTCATTGAAATACAACCTGCATTCCTGGAGCACTCAGGGTGTGCTAAAGCCCAAGGTCATGATCGGGGCGGAAGGGATCTATTTCTGGGATGGCGAGGGAAAACGCTATTACGATATGGCCTCCCAATTGGTAAATCTTAATATAGGTTACGGAAACAAAAAAGTGATCAAAGCAATACAGGATCAGGCTGAAAGGCTCGCCTATTCGTCGCCGTCCTTTGCAATAGACGTCCGATCCCAACTGGCAAAGATGGTTGTTGAAACGGCGCCCGACAATATGGCAAAAGTATTTTTCACGCTTGCCGGAGCAGACGCCAACGAAAATGCCATTAAAATCGCAAAAATGGTTACAGGCAGGCAAAAAATATTTTCAAGATACCGCTCCTACCATGGGTCGACCTACGGTGCGGCCAATCTGACAGGAGAGCCAAGAAGATATGCCTGTGAACCGGGAATACCCGGTTTCGTAAAATTTTTTGATCCTTATGTTTATCGTTCGCCCATCGCATTCAGGAATGAAGAAGAAGCGACCAAATACTATATCGGACTGTTAAGAGAGCAGGTCATTTATGAAGGCCGTCATTCGGTAGCGGCAATCGTGATGGAAAGCATCACCGGAAGCAATGGTGTCATTATTCCGCCGAAAGGATATATGCAGGGAGTCCGTAAGCTTTGTGACGAATTCGGCATCCTGATGATCTGCGACGAAGTCATGACGGGATGGGGACGTACAGGCGAATGGTTTGCTATAGAGCATTTCGGTGTGAAGCCTGATATCATCACTTTTGCAAAAGGCATCACCTGCGGGTACGCACCTCTCGGAGGCGTAATAGTCAGCAAGGCAATAGCGGATCATTTCGAGAACAACTACCTGAGCTGTGGTCTTACCTACTCTGCCCATCCCCTGGGCTGCGCGGCCGGTATTGCAACTATTGAATATTACAGGGAAACGGGCCTGATCGCTCAGTCAAAGGAGCGGGGTCATCTACTCGGGAAATTGCTCGAGGATCTGAAACTAAAGCATCCGAGCATCGGAGATGTACGTTATATCGGTCTGTTCTCCGCCATTGAACTGGTCAGGGACAGAGAGACCAGGGAACCTCTCGTGGAATTCGGGCAGGACCCCGATGGCATTATGAAAAAAATCATAGGCATGCTGAGTGCAAAGGGCTTCTATACCTACTCGCATGAAAACTCCATTATCGTTGCCCCGCCGTTGATCATTACCGTTCAGGAATTGACAGACGCCATGGCGATTATGGATGAGGTACTATATGAAGTTGATAAAATGATCTGATGATCCGCCGCTGGATCTCTTTACAGGAGGCAATATGACCTATAAATATTATATGCCGACCAGGATCATATCCGGTACGAATTGTGTCGCAAATAACAGTGAGCTGTTCAAAACGCTTGGGGAAAAGGCCCTGATAGTTACCGGCGCTAATTCGGCAAAGATGAACGGCTCCGAAAAGGATGTCATTTCTGCTTTGGAGTCCGAAGGCATTCCTTATGTGCTTTATGACAGAGTGGCAAGCAACCCTGCGGTTGCCTGTGCATATGAAGGCGCAAATTATGCTAGAGCCAACGGTGTGGACTTCGTCATCTCCATCGGCGGCGGTTCGCCGATGGATACGGGCAAAGCCATAGCATTGCTGGCAGCCCAGGAAATCGACGAAAGCGACCTGTTTTCCGGGCACTATGAAAACAGGGTCTTGCCGATGGCCTTCGTACCAACGACAGCAGGGACAGGGTCCGAAGTGACCCAGTATTCCATATTGACCAACGACACGGCTCAGTCGAAAACGAGCATAACAACAGAGCTGTTGTTCCCTGACCTGGCTTTCCTTGATCCCAAGTATACGGTAACCCTATCGGTAAGGACAACGGTCAATACCGCAATGGATGCGTTATCGCATGCAATCGAAGGAATGCTGTCGGTAAAGGGTTCGTTCCTTTCAAATGCTCTGGCCGCCGAGAGTATCCGGATGATAATGGGCTGCGTGCCTGAGCTGATCGATGCTGTCGAGCGGTCAGGGAAATCGGCTGAAAAACCGGAGACCCTGATAACGCCAAGTACCAGGGAAAAGCTTTTGCAGGCTTCCCTTATGGCAGGAATGGTAATTGCACAGACCGGAACGACCGCAGTGCATGCGATGGGGTATTCCCTGACGTATTTCAAGGGTATAGACCATGGCAGAGCCAACGGCCTACTGTTGGCCGGGTATATGAGGCTGGTGGAGAAGGCGCAGCCGGAGCTTGCAGCGAGGATACTAGGTGTGATCGGCCTTTCAAGTGTAAACAGGTTCAGGGAATTTACAGATTTACTATTCGGCGAAAAAGAAAATATATGCGAAGAAGATTTCAAAAAATACAGCGGGATGGCTGTTAAGACCAAAAACATGGCGAACTGCATTGTCAGGCCGACGGAGAATGACCTAACCGCCATATTTCTGGAAGCCTTCACCTGAATTATTAAATGTCCTGATGATTTGTACAATACTTTTTTCGATTTTCTTACGATGGCGTAAGGCGTAAAGCTTTGCGCCGTTTTTATTTGGGATCAAGGAGGAGCGTATGGCTATGATTGAAAGTATCCGAAAAGAATACCCCGGAGAGGAATATTTAGTATCGAATGAAACCGATGCAGAGATTAGAATTGACAACCTGTGGATTAAATTCCCTGATAAAGACGGAGGAAAAGCGATTACTGCGCTTCAAAACATAAACCTGGAAATCAAGCAGGGTGAGTTCATATCCCTGGTCGGCCCCTCGGGTTGCGGAAAAACCACTCTGCTGCGTGCGATAGCAGACCTTCAGAAACCAAGCTCGGGAAGCATATCTGTCAGGGGAAAAACTCCGAGAGAGATCAGGCTTCAGAAGAAATACGGCATCGTATTTCAGAATCCCGTCCTGTACGAGTGGAGGACGGTAAGAAGAAATGTATGCATGCCCATGGAACTGATGGGGCTGCCCAAGAAATACAGGACGGCGCGTGTTACCGAAATGCTGGAATTGGTCGGACTATATGCCTTCGGAAAGAAATACCAGCATGAACTCAGCGGAGGCATGCAGCAAAGAGTTGGGATCGCAAGAGCGCTGGCTATCAAACCGGAGATACTACTTATGGATGAGCCTTTCTCCGCCCTGGATGAATTCACAAAGGAAAAGCTGCATGAGGATCTGCTGCGGATATGGAGCAAAACCAATAAGACTATTCTCTTTGTGACCCATAACATACAGGAAGCCGTATTTCTATCCGACAGGGTCATAGTTATGTCACCGCACCCGGGGAGGATTTCGGCCATTGTGGATATTGACATTCCAAGGCCGAGAACATTGGCATTGAAGGATTCCGCCGAATTCAACGCATTGGTCTCAAAGGTTAGGAACAGCTTCGAGGGGGTATGAGCGTGAAGAAAATAAGGAAAGCTCTTGCCTCGAAACAGATGGTAACGGTGGTCTGGGTGATCGGTCTGATCATCGTCTGGGAGATACTTGCGACTATAATCGCGAATACCAAGCGTACACCGGAAAATGTTCTTCCGCACCTGCACCAAATCGTCGGGTCTATTTTCAGCAGTAATTTGGTAAATAACAATCAAACTGCGCTGCAGATCGTTCTGAGCAATGCTGGGATAACGCTGCTGAGAGCCGGCATCGGCTTTTTGATCGGCACTGCGGCAGGATATCTGTTGGCTCTTATTATGAACCTGTTTTCATGGGCGGAGAAAATCATTTTTCCGTACCTCATGATCATTCAAATGATTCCGATATTGGGCATGGCCCCCATTGTGCTGGCCATGACGAAGGACATAAACAAAAGCCGGGTCATGATCGCCGCTGTACTGACCTTTTACCCTGTTGCTACAAATACACTGGCTGGATTTAAATCCATCATGCGGGAAAAACATGAATTGATGTATTCCCTGGCGGCTAAAAAAACTGATGTGTACAAAAAATTGCTGATACCGGCAAGCATGCCGTATTTCTTTACAGGCCTCAAGATATCGGCGCCCATGGCAATTACGGCTTCCATACTGGTCGATACGCTGCAGGGCGGCGGCGGACTCGGAACAATGCTCTCACAGTCGCTGAAACATGCCATGACCATATACGTATTCTGGCAGATCGTATTCCTGAGCGCGGCCGTCGGGATAGCAAGCTATTACCTGATGACGGTCGTAGAAAAATTAGTTTCGCCTTATAAGCGGATACATGATAAGTAGGTGAGCAAATGCAGAAACAAAAATTGCAAAACAAGCTGAACAAGGAAAATGTGACTGCCATCCTCTACCCGGTCTTATTCGGCGTTTTGATAGTGCTGCTGTGGCAGACGCAGGTACTGCACAGGATATTGGGAACGGACACGTTCACACTGCCTCTGCCTGGAAGGATACTAAGCATTATAGGACACAATTCGGCAACCATATTGAAAAATGTCCAGGCTACGTTGATCGTAGCACTGGGCGGGCTTATCGCCGGCTCTCTTTTAGGATACCTGCTCGGCATTATATCCACAGCGTTTCCCAAATGGGGCGCGGGTGGACTGACAATAGTATCTGCATTCAATGCCATACCGATCATAGCTATTGCGCCGATACTGAACAACCTTACCAAGGATTTCAGCAAAGACGCCAATATCAGGAGTATGGTGGCAAAGATGCTCGTTGTTACGATCACCTGTACCGTAGCCATGAGTATTAACGCTTTCCGGGGTTTGACCGAGCTGAAGCCATACTCGCTGGATCTGATGGAGTCATATGCCGCAAGCAAGCTTGCAATTTTTTTCAAACTCAGGGTCCCCAACAGCGTACCCTATATCTTTACCGCGCTAAGGGTCAGCGTCCCGGCTTGCGTCATCAGCGCGCTGGTCAGCGAGTATTTTGCGGAATATATAATCGGAGTCGGCCGCCAGATCCGGGAGAACATAGTACTGGCGCAATATGCGACGGCATGGGCGTACATCCTTGTCGCCTGTGCGATAGGCATCATCATGTATCTTATCCTTTTATCGGCGGAGGGTATCTTGTTGAAAGGCCGGCGCTAAGTGCTTTCCAGTACTGGACGTTGGAACTCAACCTTATATAAACAAAACATTTTTCTTAAAGAAAGTGAGGGACTCATTATGAAAAAGATTATTAAAAGCATGCTGCCCAGGATCAGCGCATTCCTTTTAGCGTGCGCTGTGGCGGCAACTATGACAGGCTGCGGAAATACTTCCGCAAGTGAACCGGCAGCAACTGCGGCAGCGGAGGTGTCGGCGGCGACTGCAGCTTCGACTGCCGCAGAGGCATCGACAGCAACATCAACGGAAAGCTCCGGACCATATTATGACAAAAATGCCACGGCGGAAAGCGTTGTCAAGGATGCCGCAGGCAAGGGTAAGGTCGGTAACTGGGGACTCGGTAACGAGTATGAGGTGAAGGCTCTTTTGACAAAGTACGGACAGCCTACGGACTACCTGAGCCAGGCCTTTGATATGGATGGCTTTGACGACGACTCCATCCTGTTGGCGTCCGCAATGACCTACAACGAACTGGGCTTGGTAAAAAACAGCTATCAGGGCGGTTACGGCTATGGAGACAAGGTAAAATACATAGACATGAACGATGAAGGCGTCGCGATGCTGGAAGACAATATCTTCACGACAAAGGCATTTGCCAAGACAAACCCCAACACGGTCAAGGCATTCCTTTACGCGTCGATGAAAGGCTGGGAATATGCCTGCAAGCATCCCGACGAAGCCGCCCAGATCGTTTTTAAATACGGTTCTTCCGTATCCAGCGAGCATCAGGCGTATATGGCTTCCGAGGTAAAGAAGCTCGTTGAAACAGATACAAAGGGCAACACCGTAACGAACTATGGAAATATGGATAATGCTGCAATGCAGCAGACGCTCGATCTTGCCAAAAAGTACATCAAGCTGGAGGATTCAGCAGCGGCAGAAAAGCTGCAGGCTCTAACTCTCGATGACATAAGGGATGCCTCCTACCTTGACGAAGCAATGAAATCCGGCGGAAAACCCGGAACTCCCGAAAAAAAGGACGTTAAAATTCAACTCAAGTGGTTGCCGCAGGCTCAGTTCATGGGGTACTACGCAGCGCTCGACAAGGGGTATTACACTGAAGCCGGCTTGAATGTTACGATAACACCCGGCGGCGGAGATATCAGCGAAACCACTGCCGTAAATTCAGGACAGGTTGACTTCGGCGTCACATGGGTGTCAAACCTGATAGCGGCAAACGCCGGCGGGATGGACCTGGTTGAGGTGTCCCAGGTTTATCAGAGATCCGGCCTGGTACTTGTCTACAAAATCAATAAATAGTGCGTGATTTTATGCATGGGTCAATGCGGGTGAGCGAAAGCACACCTGCAAACACTCCATAAAAGGAGGCTTGAGAAATGGATCTGCTGATCAAAAACGGAACGATAGTGACTGCAAAAGAAAGTTTTAAAGCGGATATAGCTGTAGATAACGGAAAAATCGCATGCATTGGAATGGACCTTTCCATGGAAGCTCAAAAAACCGTCGACGCAGAAGGCAAGCTCATACTGCCGGGCGCAATAGACGCACATACGCATTTGGCAATGCCATTTGGCGGAACGATCTCGGCAGACAGTTACCTTGCGGGAACACGAGCGGCTGCCTGCGGAGGAGTGACCACGGTATTCGATTATCCAATGCAGAGAAAAGGCAAGGGAATTCTTGAAACCGTTGAGCAGAGGAGAGCGTTATGCGACCCGGAAGCCTGCGTAGATTATGCTTTTCACTGCTGCATCACAGACCTTAACGGAGGAGCGCTGCTGGATGAATTTGCAGACGCGGTAGCCTACGGCGTTACAAGCTTTAAATGCTTCCTCGTTTATAAAAAAGAAGGCATGATGGTAGATGACGCAACATTGGTGAAGGTATTGCTGAAGTCCAAGGAAACAGGCGCGATTACCAACATACATGCGGAAAACCCAGACCTGATCGATCATAATATTGAAAAATTCCTTAAAGAAGGAAAGACATCGGCATGGTACCATTACCTTAGCAGGCCTGAATTCGTAGAGGCGGAGGCTGATAAAAGAGCAGTCCACTGGGCAGCGTCGGTCGACGCGCCTCTATACCTGGTCCATATGGCTGACAAGGAAGGTCTGGAGGCTGCAATTGCGGCTAAATCAGCAGGCCACAGGATCTATATAGAGACATGCCCGCAGTATCTGGAGTTTACCTGCGATGTTTACAAAAGAGAGGACGGCAGGAATTTCGTGTGTTCGCCGCCGATGAAGGGCCAGGAGAGCAGAGACGCCCTATGGGCGGCAATTAAAGCCGGCGCTGTCGATACGGTTGCGACAGATCATTGTCCTTTCCAAAGTTACGAAAAAGACTGGGGCAAGGATGATTTCACAAAGATCCCCAATGGATGTGCAGGAGTGGAGAACCTGTACCCCTACATGCTTTCGGCGGCAAATGAAGGGATAATATCTTTCAACCGGGCTGTGGAATTATGCTCCGCCAATCCTGCAAAAATCTTCGGCTGCGCGCAGAAAGGCTCGCTCATGCCTGGTAAGGACGCAGATATTGTGGTTTATGATCCTGACAAGTACTTAACCATCTCGGTAAAAAACATGCATTCGGACTATGACCACACGATTTGGGAAGGTAGAAAGGTCCACGGATACCCTATCCAAACCTATGTCCGCGGGAGATTGGTATATGACAATGGCCGTTTCGTGGGCGAACCGGGATATGGGCAGTTCATAAAGCGTGAGCCCAATAATTAAGGCTGAATCAAAAATGTTTGGAGAGATTGCCATGAGCAATTCATTATACAAGGATATAACGCTTACGAAAGAAACAGGAGGCTGCCTGCTTTGCAACAATGCTCCCTGCAGAAAAGCCTGTCCTCACGGGGTCGAGTCGGATACCATCATCCGCTCCCTTCGCTTTGAAAATACAGACGGCGCCCTGAACAGACTCCCCAATCCTTTGCCCTGCAAGCATTGCGAGACTAAAGACTGCATGTCGGCATGCGTGAAAAGAAAAATTGATGGACCAGTATCCATAGATAATATTTTAGTTATGCTATCCTCCTTTGAAAAGGTACATCCGGCAGATGTGGATCTGTCTGTAGATTTTTGCGGTATGCACTGCGAAAATCCGTTTTTTCTTTCATCCTCTGTTGTAGGAAGTAATTATGAAATGGTGGCAAAGGCATTCAGACTGGGATGGTCGGGCGTTGTTTTCAAAACAGTCGGGGCATTTGTGCCAAATGAGGTATCTCCAAGATTTGACGACATTCAAAAGGAAGCCGTGCCATTTTTAGGCTTCAAAAATATTGAACAGATTTCCGAGCACACTTTGGAGGAGAATCTTCATTATATCCGCCAGCTAAAAAGGGACTTCCCCGAAAAAATCATCGTGGCATCGATCATGGGGCGGAACGGGGATGAATGGACAAACCTGTCAAGACTATTTACTGAGGCCGGGGCAGACATCATCGAGTGCAATTTCTCCTGTCCGCATATGGCTGCCGATGGCCTGGGCTCCGACGTAGGGCAGAATCCGGAGCTGGTTTCAGCTTACGTAAGGGCTGTGAGAAAAGGTACGCATCTCCCTGTTCTGGCAAAAATGACCCCTAACCTTGGAAATATGGAGATACCCGCGATAGCGGCAATGGAAGCAGGCGCTACCGGAATTGCCGCAATCAATACTATAAAGAGTATAATGAACGTGAATCTGGATACCTTCGCTTCAGGGCCTGACGTACAAGGTAAAACAAGCGTTGGCGGATATTCGGGCAAAGCGGTGAAGCCGATCGCTCTCCACTTTATCCAGGCAATGAAGAAAAATGAAAAGCTCAAGGGCGTCCCGGTAAGCGGAATGGGCGGAATTGAAACATGGCGGGATGCTGCGGAGTTTCTTGCGCTGGGCTGTGAAAACATACAGGTGACCACCTCGGTTATGCAATACGGTTACAGAGTGATCGAAGACATGGTAGAAGGAATGAAATCATACCTGGGTTCTCATGGATATAAAAGCGTTTCGGAAATCGTCGGGAAGGCGCTGCCTCAGATCATCCCGGCGGATGATCTGGACAGGAACAGTATTTGTTATCCCAAATTCGACAGAAGCAAATGCCTCGGCTGCGGACGCTGCTGCATCTCCTGCTATGACGGAGGACACCAGGCTTTGAAACAGGATGAAGAGACGGGCCAGCCGATAATGGATGCCGGTAAATGCGTCGGCTGCCATCTTTGCATAGCCGTATGCCCTGCCAGGGCCATAACTTCAGGTATCAGGGTACAGAAAACAAAGAAACTCAGATAATAGATAACATACATCTGTTGAGCTTGAAGAAAAAATAGACGTCTCAACGATAAAATCAAGGAGGGTGATAGTATGTCACTATGCAGTTTGGTAAGGATGGATGACAAGATCAAAACTTTCAGTAAGTTCGGCGATACGGGTAAGGGAGGTATTACAAGGTTTTCTCTTTCACCTGAGGCGCTTACTGCCAGAGCGGAGTTCAAAAAAAGGATGGAAGCTATCGGCGCTATTGTGGTAACAGACGATATGGCCAATATGTATGCAACTATTCAGGGAACGGAAGATCTGCCGGCGATCTTGGCCGGCTCCCACCTGGACTCGGTCAGGCAGGGCGGCAACTATGACGGCGTATTAGGCGTATTGACAGCAATGGAGGCGGCCGAGGCGATCGTAAAGGAAGAAATACCCCACAGGCATCCGATTACGGTAGTTGTGTGGACAAACGAGGAAGGCGCCCGTTTTGAGCCGGCAATGATGTCTTCCGGAGTCATCTGCGGGAAATTCGATAAAGCGGCAATGCTGGCATCCGTGGCAAAAGACATACCGGGCTATACCTTCGGAGAGGCTTTGGACGCCAGCGGGTACAAGGGTGACACCGCCAACAGAATGTCCGCCGATAAATGTATGGCATTGGTTGAGCTGCATATCGAGCAGGGACCCGTTTTGGACAGTGAAGGCGTTGACATCGGCGTCGTCGAAGGCGTATGCGGGATGATCAATTATGAATTCACATTCATCGGTCAGGCCGACCATGCTGGAACTACGCCTATGAAATACAGGAAAGACGCTTTATACGCCGCTGTCAAGACTATTCAGTATCTGCATGACGAACTGGATAAGCTGGACAGCAGGCTGGTTTACACAACGGGGAAAATATCGGCACATCCGAACATTCACACGATAATTCCGGATGAAGTCAAATTTACGCTTGACGCAAGGCATCATAACCCGGAGGTAATCAAACAGGTCCTTGATATCATTAAGAAGATACCTTCTGAAGTTGAGAAATGCAAGGCAAGCTATGAAGAGGCATGGTCGAGAAAGTCGGTAGCCTACACTTCCAGGCTTGTAGACTATGTCGAAGAGAGCGCGGAAGAATTGGGATATACGAGCAGGAGGATCTACAGCGGCCCTGGTCACGACGCTCAGTATGTGATCGACATTATCCCGACGACGATGATTTTTGTCCCGAGCATTGAAGGGCACAGTCACTGTGAACTTGAGTATACACCAACAGAAAAATGCCTGAAGGGTGCAAATGTATTGTTAAAAACGTTATTGCACATCGACCGGGAATAATGTAAAGAAGTCTGCTCCCTGCTCTGTCAAGCCAGGGAGCAGGATACGCCAAAAACCGGCTCGTGCACGCAATTACTTATATAAATCTTTTTCGTGCGCTCATTTGCCAGGGACCTTAGTTCGTCCATTACTTCGTTCAGTTCGATCTGCAAAATCTCCACAATTCATGGATTCCAAGTGTAGACATACTCATGCCATCTTATAACTGATGCAGGATTTTATCAATAACATCTTTGCCAAGAATGACATTGTGTCCTGATACACAGGTGTCAAAATCCATATCCCTGTATTTTAAAAGAGTATCGATATAGATGGTTTTTTCACAACAGATGCTTGGAATGATTTCGTCAACCGTGTCCCCAATATTATCGCCTACATGTATCACTTTTTCGTACTCGTCCATTACACTTACCGAATCGGCCGTATGGCCCGGCGTATAAATAATTCTTATTCCGTCATCCGGGAAATACAGCTCTTTTTCAAAAACCAAATCAGGAAAACATACTTCTGCTTCACCCTGACAATATTGTTTATTCTTCTCCCACATGTATTCCCAATTTTCTTCGACAAATTGCCTGCATAGTTTATGTGAAATAATTGTATACTCTCTCAGTGAACTATTGCCCCAAATATGATCCCAATGGTGATGTGTGTTTATTACAAATACAGGCTTTGAATCATTTTTTATATACTCCCTGACGGGAGCAGTGCTCAAGGAACCTAACCCTGTATCGACAATATAATTGTATTTGCTCCCCAATATCAGGTAAATATTTATATCCCATTCTGAGGAGGTTTTATCTGTAAATAGGATCCCTCTGTTTTTAATTTTTTCTATCTTCATGGATCGATTCCACCTTTGACAACCTTGCTATTTCTTATATAGTCCACTTCTGTTCCTACGTTAATCGTACTTTATCAATAAAATCTTTCTTGCTTATTCATAGACGAACTGATGCCATTCGCTATGCAAAAACTCACAATCACAATCTTTCTTAGCTTCTTCATAAGTAATTTTACTATTACTGCTTAATATTGCATTGAAGTATGCAATTCTGCTGTTAATTTCTTTATCTATTTTTGCATTCCCACTAAACTCCAATCCATGGCTTGGCAAAAAGATATAAGAATTGAAAGCTTTTAATCTGCTTAATGATTCTACATGCCTTTTTATGCAGTTCGGATCTGCGGATGGCAATATCGGTTTACCTTCATTGGAAAACATCAGTTCATCTGCAATATGCAAATATTTATCGTTAATTTTAGTTATAAGAGTACACAAGGAATGCCCAGGGAAAGGCATTATGACAATATCGTGCCTCCCAAAATTTATTGAATAAGTTTCCGTTATTGGAACTGTAGGAACAAAATACTTATGTTCTTCTTTTTTAGTCCACATATCAAGCGTAGTTTTATAGTGTTCACTCCCATAGGTCGTCACTTTAGGCAGTACTTTTAATCCTTGCATATGGTCGTCATGAAAATGCGAAATAATTATTCTATCGATTCCCAACCCGCTATCCCTGATATCTTTAAGCACCTGTAAAGCTTGCAACTCATATGCAGTATCTATAAGAAGAACTTTATTTCCGTCAATTAATGCAATGATATTGTTACCAAAATGCTTACCTGGTAGTGGATCAAATGTATATCGTACTATTCCTTCCGATAATTCACTTTTAAACATACCGTTTCTCCCTTGCAATAACATTCTCAAAAACTCTATTGTGAACCTTACTAAGATATACTTCACCGTATCACTTTACAACTAAACCATCAGATTTTTGAAATACGTATAGCTTGTTAAGCTAAAAACACCCTCTATTTGTGTCTCTTGGCTATCTTTGACATATTGCAGATGTTATATATTAATTTGGCATGCTTATACCGTAATGTATTCCTCTTTTGTTATCGTATAGCAAATTTCTTCTTCAGGATTTTTCCCTGACAATTCAAATCTTCTAACAGTAGTAACTCTTTTCATTATATGTAGCTCTTACATATGAACCTCATTTATGGTATCTTTCACCGTATCACTCGACAACTGAACCAAAAATCTTTGAATGCAATTGGGTTTACTTGTTAACTTTCATCAATTTCTTAATTGATTTATCTTTCTTTCCGCATATGAAACGTACATAGATTTTGGATAATTGTCTATTACTTTCTGAAAAAACACAAGGGCAGTGGTATTGTCATTCGTTTCATCGTAACATACCCCTATCTGAAAAATTACCCAGGGCATGATATCCAACTCCGGATCTAATTCGGATACTATTTTTAACTTCGGCAGTGCTTCCTGATATTTTCCTTCCTTATACAATTTATTTGCCTGATTATATATAGGCCATAATGCTTTTTCATTTATGTCCGCCAACAGTCTATCATGTAAATTTTTTATTTCATCATCATTGCTCATATTCTTCATATTCAGCAAAGTGTTGGCAGCTTCTTCGTAATTACCTTCCCTATAAGATTTTTCAGCCTCATTTAGTTTTAAAACGCTATCATATTTATTCATATATTGATCAAGTTCTGATTCCGCGGTATCTAATTTCTCTTCAATTTTTCTATAATCCTCTGAGGATATAGTATTTTTTTCATCTGCAGCCTGATCTTTCTCAGAAGTTGCACCTTGATTTTCGCCAGACTCGACTGCTTTATTGAAAACCTCAACTTTTTTTGAATCAGTTGGCAAATTTGACATAAGCCAAGGGGTTAAAGTAAAACAAAGCGGAATAATGATTAATATTGAGAATCCTATAATAATTCTTTTCACTGAATGTTTAGTTAGCATAAATTTCTTCTTATCAGTAGAACTAGCATTCAATCTTCCAATAGCGTAAATGGTTTCAGATTTAGTTCTTTCAAATGCTAAATTTTTCACATATTCTTCTGCTAAATTAGTATAAATTCCACATTTAGCTAGCTTTTTGAAAGTCTTTTTCGCCATTCTAAATTTTTTCTTATTAACATAACATAATCCTAGAAGCTTTATTGCCTCTGAAAAGCTTTGGTTATATGATAAAGCCTTTCTCAAATCTTTTATAGCCGCATCCAAATTGTTAGTTTTCAGCTCTGCAATAGAGGTATTGTATAGAATAATAGATCTTTTAATAGCACTGCTAATTACATACTGCTTTAACTCCATATTATTCGTATTGATAGGTTGTATTTTTTTTATTTCCGAATCAAAATCCATCATGTACCTTTCTCCTTAAATTTCTACAAATAGACATAATTCAATATATTGTCTGGTACAATTTCATATTGTATCATATTATTTTATTATTATCACAGCTAGCACTCAATAATGTTCACATGTGAACCTTATTTATGATAAACCTCGCCATTTATGATCTTGAAAGCGCGGAATGTCTGCTCCAGCAGGATAAGGCGCATCAATTGGTGCGGAAATGTCATATCTGAAAATGAGAGTTTGAGATCTGCCTTTTTGACCAGTTCCGGGTCCAAGCCCAAAGAACCGCCGATGACAAAAGTAATATTGGATCTGCCGATGTTGAAGCAAGATTGAAGGGCAGCAGCGAACTCTTCCGAACTCTTTTTTACGCCCTTTACGTCCAGCACGATGAGAAAAGCCCCTTCTTTCAGCTTGCCGAGTATTTTTGCCGCTTCCTTCCGCTTGATCTGCTCCTCCTGGGCCGTGCTGAGGGTTTCCGGCGCCTGTTCGTCCTCCACCTCCACCAGCTGCAGGTCACAAAAGCGTGAAAGGCGTTTGGCATATTCGCCGACGCCTTCCTTAAGATACTTTTCCTTTAATTTTCCTACTCCTATTACAGTTATCTTCATGCCTCTCCAGCTGGGATAAGTCCCTGTTTCCCCTATCCCACGGTCCTACACCTGGGATAAGGTCCCTGTTTCCGAACTCCATTACCCGTTCCCGCGCTCAGGGCGCCTTGCCCCGTTTCCGTTAAAGCTCTATAACCTTGCCGACGTGATCACGCAGCGCCACATCCAGCATTATGTCCGAACCGGCTGCGCAGCATTTTTCCTGCACGACATTATAAACAGTCTGATACGCAAGCTCGGGAAAGTTGTTTTCCTTGCTCAGGTGTCCGAGCAGAAAACGTTTCGTACCTTTTTCGGCCATGTATGCAACAACCTCGCCGGCCGCATCGTTCGACAGATGCCCGTTGTTCCCCGCAATCCTTTTCTTCAGCGGCCAGGGATACGGTCCCACTTTCAGCATCTCAAGGTCATGGTTGGACTCAAGCAGCAGCAGATCGCTGTCCTCGAAGTTATTCAGCAGTTCCGTGCTGATATGCCCAATATCGGTAGCAATCGTTACTTTTTTGCCCGCCGTCCGGAAGCTGTAACCTACGGGCTCGCTGGCATCGTGAGGGATAGGAAAGGGAGTGACGGCTATATCCCCGATCTCAAACGACGCATAAGATGAAAACGCGACCCTGTTGCATTCGAGAACAGGACCAATCATCTGCTCCATAGCATTCCAGGTACCCTGACTCGCATATACCGGCAGATTGAATTTGCGGGATAGTATCCCCGCTCCTTTGATATGGTCGCTGTGTTCATGTGAAACCAGGATGGCATTGAGCTCCGCAGGCGATTCGTCAATGGTACGAAGCGCTTCAATGATTTTTTTCGCGCTGAGACCTGCTTCAATAAGCAGTTTGGTATTGCCTGACGATATGAATAGTGAATTGCCGCTGCTTCCGCTGTATAGACTACAGAATCTTATCATAACTGTCCCCGTTTACATCCGTCAAATTTCGGCCCTTCCAATGTCTGCCCCAAGGCGCTGAAGCTTGCCTACAAAGTCTTCGTAGCCGCGATCTATGTACTTTATATTGTCGACTTCCGTTTTCCCTTCCGCTATCAGACCGGCTATAACAACTGCCGCGCCTGCTCTCAGGTCAATCGCGTTGACCTGCGCTCCGGTCAGCCTGCAGGGCCCTTCGATCACCGCGACGCTGCCGTCCACCCGGATCTTTGCGCCCATCCTCTTCAATTCGTCCACGTACTGGAACCGCAGCGGCCAAATACCTTCCGAAATTGTGCTGCTCCCGCCCGCGAGACAGAGCAGTACAGTCGCCGGAGGATGCAGGTCGGTGGGAAAGCCGGGGTAGGGTAGTGTCTTTATGTTCGCTTTACTGAGTTTACCGCCGCCGACGACCCTTATCCAGTCCTCGCCCTCTATAACGTTTATATTCATTTCTATCAGCTTCGCAGTCAACGATTCCATGTGCTTTGGTATTATGTTCCTTACAGTCACGTCGCCGCCCGTAGCAGCGGCAGCTATCATGAATGTTCCAGCCTCAACCATATCGGGTATGATCGAATGTACCGGCCCGCTCTTAAGTCTTGTGACGCCCTTGATCTTAATGATATCTGTTCCGGCCCCTTTTATATTAGCGCCGGCTGCATTAAGAAAACTGGCGACATCAACGATATGCGGCTCCTTTGCCGCATTTTCGATTATCGTAGTGCCCTCCGCCTTAACGGCTGCAAGCATCAGATTGATCGTCGCACCGACACTGACAACATCCAGGTAGATCTGGCTGCCTACAAGTTTTTCAGCCCTCATTTTGACCATGCCATGTTCGATGACAACTTCGGCGCCCATTGCTTCAAAGCCCTTGATATGCTGATCCATAGGCCTGTATCCGAAATCACAGCCGCCCGGAAGCGCGACCTCAGCCCTGCCGAACCGCCCGAGCAATGCACCGAGCAGGTAGTATGAGGCTCTCATGCTTTTTATCATATCATAGGAAGCAGTATAGGAATTAACATTGGTTGAATCGATCAGAATTGTGTTCCTGTCTTCAAAATTGACTTCCGCGCCCAGTTGAGTGAGCGTATCCTCCAGAACTCTGGTATCCTTTATATCCGGCAGGTTCTCGATCCTGCATTTACCCTCAATCAGCAAAGCTGCAGGCACAACAGCAACTGCAGCATTTTTTGCACCACTTATATTTACATCGCCCGAAAGCGCCTTTCCTCCTTGAATAACTATCTTCTCCAAAAACCGCACCTGCCTTATTATCCTTAGTAAGAATCCAACATGATATGTTCGGTAATCATATGCTTTTACACCGGATGGAGACAGTCCCCAGCAAGGCTTTGGAACCATTTCCCTACCTATTATAACATTGTTTTTTCATTTATACCATATAGTATTATATTAGCTATTTCAAGTTAGCAATAATGAAATACACTACCCGGATTATGTTATAAAATCACAAACACATCGGGTGTCTGTGATTTTTGAACAAAACTTTGCAATGATTATTGCGTCAGCATATAAGCCACGTTATTGTGCTGCGCAGCAATTTGCTATATTCCATGACAAAAAACTCTTGCTTTTGGATCGCTTGACGATAGCAGGAGTTATGGTAATTATATTCATATCAGCTCATTGAACCGTTTTGCTATCTACAGTTTCAACTTTAAGAAAATCCGGACCTGACCCGTCCTTTAGCTTTGCACGCCACACCGGCAGTACTTCTACGGATTCCATTCCGTCCACGGTCGAATTATCGAGTCTATAACCGCACTCAATGCCGGTTATCGTTTTATTGGCGCCATCCTTGTAATATGCAAGCAGCGCCTGGTAAGCCTGTGGCTGGACTACCTTATTTCCCGAGAACCCGATTATCTGATATTTACTGTATTCCAGCTCAAATATACCTTCTGCCGTTAACGATACTTTGCAGTAATTGTCAAACAGCAGGAAGCCCTTATATTTCTCGATAAAACAGATAGTTACACTGCCATTCTGATTCCGCTCATACTGGTCGATTGCGTAGTTTTTATCGATCAGCCCCAGCTCTTTCAGTCGATCCTGTGCTGCTTTCTTCAGCTTGTCGTCATTTCGAAGCTCAAATCCCGAAGAAGGGCGTGCATCGGTAAATACAAAACTCATATTCCCGGAAAATCCAAGCTTCTTCCCGTTGCTTTCATATACGTCGCTTTTATCATGCATCACATATGCATCGCCCATAAGCTTCTTCACTATTGACGTCCTGTCCAGAATACCGCTTCCATACATGAGCCTGTGAAATGTCCCGATTTCTTTCGGGATACTGCATTCGAGAGTAACGCCTCTCTGCTTCAGTATATTCACTGTATTGGAAAGGGTCTCGCCCGTGTTTTGGCCCCTGACATGAGCAAGATTGCTTGATAATAAAAATATATTAAAAGCAGCCAATAGGATAATTATTACGATCTTTGCTTTCGATACATCCATAGATCAATCTCCTGTCTCGGGTATCATATTCAAAATCAGGTCGTCTTTATCGTCTTGACGGACGATGAGCGCGGGAACAAGCTTTTGCGTATTTGTTGAACCGACGAAATAGCCCGCGGCAATATCCTGTATGATCAGGTCCTTGAAGTTGATCCCGTTACTGTCAAGAATATCGATAAAACGGTCACAATAATTTCCTTTGGTTTCCTTAGTAAATTCCTTCATCAGCCAGTCGCATTTCAGAACTCTTTTACTGTCGGCATGTATACTTATAGCATGCTCCAGTTTATCTCCGCCGGCGTCTTTTGATCCGACGCTAACCACTACAGGCATACCGTCTATCCTGTAATCGAACCCGAATTTATAGCTTCCGTCTGTATTTTCATCAATATATGTCAATCTGATATCGGCCGTCACGTCCAATTTAGATTGAATCCTGGCTATGAATTTGTAAGCATTGAGCAGAGCTTCTCCAACACCCCTTTTTTCTACGTTTCCCGTAGAACCCAGATACCTGTATGACATATAGCCGTCTGTATAATAGCGGTAAATATTGTTGCCATAACCGAACTGTACGATGTCCGAATCGTCCCTGCTCTTGGAATACCGGTCATTTTCATTGCCAAGAATGATTTCGGCCAATCCATCTTCATTATTCAAGCCGGCATACGTGTTCATGCTTTCTTTAAAATAAGGCCAGTATTTCGGTGAGCCTATTACATAGATCACACCCGGCTCGTCCACGCCTTCGCCCATTTTAGCTCCGGCGAAAGTCCAGTATTCACGAAATTTACCCGCGGAATCGGAAATCTCGCTTATCAGGCTGTCGAGTTCATCTGCCTCGCTCCAGTTAATAGGATCTGAAACATATACGTTTTCGTTATCATCATAGATATATAATGTGATTGAGTTTTCATCCACAATATCGAACTTTATCAAGACTTTTCTGATGTCGGGGAATTGTTTGGGAGAACTGTCAACTCCTAAAAACCAGGCAAGCAGATCGGGCTTAAGGACATAACCGAAATCAATCATAATACTCTTTTTCTCTATGATATCCGGCCATCCCTCACTTGTTTTTGCTATGTTGACTCCGCTTACGACTTGATAAAGCTCTTTTGAAGTCTCATCCCAGAGGTCTTTGTAATGGATGTTCTTATTGTCTATCACCCAATGCGTGTTGCTGCCATCAGTCAAAACGAACCTGTCCGGAACAAACAGCTTTTCTCGTGCCGCCTGGTCGCTTATCTGGGTAGATCTGTTGAATAACTCCATTAAAAAACTAGTAGGAGTCCCTTGGTTTTGATAGCTCCAGAGGATTCCTACCTGCATCAATCCTGTTATGGCAAGTATGTAGATAAAGACGGTTTTCAGACGTTCTTTTATTCTATGGTTCATTTAGGCCCCCGTAGACCTGATGCTTACTTGGATTTCCCACCGAGCAGATTGATCAGATTGGTTACCTGCTTACCTATTTTATTTATGTCATCACCAATGCTTGCTCCGATATCGGTATTCTTTTTAACCACCTTTTCGGGAATCTTCTCATTAAAATATTCAATTGTGTAGCAGTTTATCTGGAATTTCGGGTCATCTGCCTGGGACTTTCTATATGCAAGTATTTTGATCTTATTGGCGCCCGGTATAAGAGAAATCTCTTTGGAATACGCGCTGTAACAATTCCAGGAGCTTTCCCCATCACTATTGACCATAGATTCATATTCGCCGGACTTCTCATTGTACCTGGCAATGTTAACAACTATATCGTTATAATCATGAAGGGATTCTCCGGTAAGTGCATAGGTTTTTTCATAATACGATTCTTTATTATCTTTAGGCTTTGTGATATCCAGAATAAACTCTCCGTTATCTTCAGCCTTTCCATTTCTCAACGCGCTTTCCAAAGCCGCATTAAATGCCGCACTGGACAGTTTATTCATCTCCTCTGAGACAGCGCTTCCTGTAGTATTGCTGCTCTTTGAAAGTGCCCCACCGCTTGTAATTGCACTACCTGTACCTGAATGCAACGGCGTATTGCCGCTTCCATCCGGATTGCCGGCAAAAACCGACATGGAGGATGCGGTTATAATAATTAATGCAATTGTAAGTGCGCTCAACTTTTTAAGCATTGTACCAGACCCCTTAAGACCCATTATTTACTTACCGATAAACAATAAACCTCTAAATCATAAATTTACTAATATCATTATAATGTATCCATGTTACAAAACCATTACAGGCCATTTAAGAAAAAATTACATAATAAAATCCTATGAGGCTTCATTTAACTGGCCTGTCTGCCTTATTGGCAACTGCACCGTCACCTCTGTGCCGACGTTTACGCTGCTTGTGATAGTTATCGAACCTGCATGCGCTTCTACGATTTCCTTGGCAATGGCAAGCCCGAGGCCGGTTCCTCCCATTTCCCTGGAACGCGCCTTGTCAACTCGGTAGAATCTTTCAAATATGCGCGGCAGATCGCTCTCAGGTATTCCTATGCCGTTGTCGGTAACCTTAAAATAGACGTCATTCAGGAGCTTCCCGATATAGACTGAAACTTGACCGTTTTCTGGCGTATATTTCATCGCATTGCCAATAATATTAAAAACTACCTGCTCCATTCTGCCATAATCCGCTTCTATATCCGGTATCTCGCATAATACGTAACACTCGAGCGTCTGCTTCCGCGAATTTGCCTCCATTTCCAGACGTTCGACAGCACTTTTGACCAGATCGACAAGGGACATCTGCTCGAATTGCCAATTCATCTGCTGATTATCAAGCCTTGAAAGCTGCAGCAGATCTTTTACGAGTCTCGTCATCCTGTCTGCCTCATTGTTTATGACTCCTAGGAAATGCTCGCTCGTTTCCCTATCTTCAAGCGCGCCATCCAAAAGAGTTTCCGAATAGCTTTTTATAGACGTTAGCGGCGTTTTGAGCTCGTGCGAAACGTTTGCGACAAATTCCTTCCTCATATTCTCGAGACGCTGCTGTTCCGTTATATCCTGCAATACGGCTATTACGCCTTCCGGTTTTTTATATTCGTCCGTAAATACGGCAAAGTAAACCTTTATGGTCTTCCCGCCTACAGAAATGTTCATTTCGCTTGACTGTTTCGATTCAAGGTAAATGACGTCTTCAATACAGTATTTAAACCCAAACCGGCTGCAATACTCCCGGAAATTGCCGATCGCCCCTTCTATACCCAATAGCTTTAAAGCGGCAGGGTTCGTATGTATTATCTCCCCCTGCAGATTGAATGCGATAACACCATCCGTCATGTAATTCAGGATGGTTTCCATCTTACTTTTTTCACTTGATATCTCGGCAAGATTATTCTTCAGATTGCCTGCCATATTATTAAAGGCTACGGTAAGCAGCCCGATCTCATCCGCGGAATTTGCAACAAGTACCTGGTCAAAATCGCCCGCAGCTATACCGTTAGCCTTATGCATAAGTTTAGACAGCGGTAAGGTTATAGTCCTCGAAAGGAAGTAACCTGCTATAAAAGCGATCACAACGCCTATGGCAAGGCTTGCGTAAATTATGTTATCGAATTCGTAGGTTATTTCAGCCCAGTCGTTCTTGTAATAGCGAAAGTATAGTATGTTATCGCCCATACGCCGCGCATAATCATAAAACCTACTGCCGTTATAGTTTTCCAGTATCTTTTTGCTGCATATCTCATTGCCTGACATGGCGGCAATATAATTATCGGAAGACAAAAGCGAATTTATCGGCGATGAGTTGCTGAGAAGATCGATGTCATCGTTAGTGAAATAGATTTTCCCATTTTTATCGGTAATGGTGTAGCTTCTGTTTTCAAGATCCATCCTAAAGGTGTTCTGATTGTTCTTCAATTCTTCTACCAGGCTTTCCGCGCTGGGAGCGTCGTCTCTTATCGTCCAGTTTTTAAAGCCGTTGTTGATCGTATAAATAAAATCATTATAGTACTTGTTTTCGATCCTGCTGTTTAAAAAAAGACCTATTGGTATTATAAGGCAGAATATTATCAGACAAAAGAAACATACAAGCCGCCACTGTAAACTTTTCGGAAACATAAACACCTCTTATCACTAAATCATCAGGGCTGCCTGTTAAAGTAGTACCCAACTCCCCGCTTGGTCATTATGTACTCGCAGTTGGCTGGATCCTTCTCCAGTTTCTCTCTGACTCTCCTGATGGTTACGTCAACCGTTCTTACGTCCCCGTAATATTCGTATCCCCATACTTTTTCAAGCAGGTTTTCTCTGGAGAATATCTGCCCCGGATGCATCGCCAGGAATTTCACGAGCTCGAATTCCCTGAGTGTCAGCTCGATCGGCGTTTCATTTCTCTTTATCTCATACCTGTCTGCATCGATAAACAAATCCCCGCATTGAATAAAGCTGCTCTTGGTCGCTGCAACCTCTTCGAGCGCCGTCCTTCTTATATTCGCCTTGATCCTGGCCATCAGCTCACGCTGACTGAAAGGCTTGGTTATATAATCGTCCGCGCCTAATTCAAGACCCAATACTTTGTCGACTTCTTCCTCTTTGGCAGTAAGCATGAGGATCGGAGTGGAAATAGACTGCCTCAGTTTCCTGCAGACTGTAAATCCATCCATCTTTGGCAGCATGACATCCAGCAGGATCAGATCGGGTTTCTCATTCAAGGCAAGTTCCATGGCCTGCTCGCCGTCGTAAGCTTCCAAAGTGGAGAACCCTTCCTTTTTCAGATTGAACTTCAGAATATCTACGATATTCTTTTCGTCATCTACAATGAGAATTTTTTTACTCACAAAGCACTCTCCCTTTTTTAATCCGTTGCTTGACCACAATGCTTGTGATCCATCAAACTACCCAAACGCCAGACCGGCGGAATAAATTGTAAATGTGAAAAGTATTCTCTAATATTATATCACTATATATTTTCGTTGCATAGTTTATGACCAGTGCTGAAAAAAGCCCGGCTATATACTTTTAACATAGCTCCGGGCCTTTTACAATGTTTAATAAATTCCAAGCTGTAAATAAGCTTCGGGCTGCTTTAAGCTATTTCCCCCATCTCACCGCATATGAATTGCCGCCGTCTGCAATTGTGCGCGGATACAGGCCGGAGTAGTCCGTTATCGTGTTGAACTTGATCTGGTAGGATTTCGTCTGATCAAGCTCGTCAAATTTCAAAACAAGCGTCTTTGCATCTGTGTAATTCACTCCTATAGGTATCATCTTGATCGTCTCGCCATTTTCGACGTATTCCAGAGAGTAATTGTTTTGACTTATGTTGTTCAGGTCGTATGCAATTTCAACATTAAAGGAGAGCTTGACCGTATCCCTGGCAACTGTCACGGCGTCTGTGATCTGCGGCTTTACAACACTATTGCCGCTGCCGTAGAATTCCGCTTTTATTGAATCGTAACTTGTAGAGCCTGTGGCATCCTTCAAGCTGGATACATAGACGAGATATCGCTCTCCGTTTTTAAAAGCTCTTTCTGCCGGCAGGAACAGCTTTACAGTATTCTGACCGCCCTGAGCGTTAAAGTATGCTTTCACCGGCGTTGCATAGAATGTGCTGTCGCTGACTCCCTGGATGTAATAGTTTGTCGCATCCGAAGCGGAAGCTGCGTCAACCGACTTATTAAAGGTCAGTGTCACACTGTTGCTATACCCGGAGGAAGCCTGGCTGAGAGCCAGGGAGATATTATCGGGATATAGGCCGGAGAATTTATACGACTTTCCTTCTATGGGATTTTGACCATATATATCAGGTATCATTTCCATTTGGACCTCATATTGCTTGGTCTTGTCAAGAGAGGCCGCCAGGGTCAGCATGACTTCCCTTCCGTCATCACTTAATGCGGCTTTTGTGACTTCTATCTCATTTTTATTTCCATCATAAACAGTATAGTTCAATCTTTTTCCGGCCCAATTCGGGTCTACCTCGCGATTGAAAATAACTCTGACGGACGTGCTTGTCCACGCCTGTACCGATGCTACCTCCAGTTGCGCTGTTTGGGCGGCTGTTGTGACAAAATCCATACTTCCGCCGGCTCCGTCACCAAGCTTTGCTCCATAACTGCTCGAGAGCTTTCCGCTGACTTTTACGCCGTAAACCTCGCCCTGCGTAAGCGTAGCGTTCTTAAGCAGGATAGAGACGGCATTGTCGGCCAACTGCAGTCTTTTTACGGAGAAGTTCTGAGTTGAACCGGCCAGATATGTCGAGCCATTTCTGGTTATTTCAAAGTATGCGGGGTTTTCACTGTTATTATTTACCGGGTGCGTAAAGTAAACATTGATTACGTTCGCGGATGCCTGTTCGACTTTTTTGATCCTGAAAAAGTCCGAGGAAACCTGCTGTTGTGTGTAACCTGTAAAAGACCCGGTAAGCTTACCTGAAATATTGCCGTTAATGTCGGTAACACTGTTGATATTGATGGTATACGATCTCCCGGATATTTGCCCGGCCGTGATTATTTGAAGCTTATCATCCTTGAATGCCAGTGACTTTACAGCCAGCACACTGCTTGTGAGAGCTGTATCGTAAATAGTAACGTCTGCCATAATTACCGACTGTATATTATCGTTCAGATCTACCTCGATGCTGTCGGGAGCCGTAGAAGTCACCTTTTCGATCGAAGTTGGCAGATCGTCACCGAATATGCCGCTGGCTGCAATTGTCGCGCTGGTAAATGCACCTTCGTCGACCAAAACATTAGCCAGTTTCTTTTGTGATCCTTTTTTCGGTGTATTCAATGAACGGTATATGACTTTGACCGCTTCGCTGCGTAAATAGGCCGTATTATCCTGCGTTTTCGACGCATATGAGGGGTCGGTGACTATTCCTATGGAATATGCCTTCTGATATATATTGCTCCAGTCGAAATCTGTATTTTCTATGTACCCCAACGCACAAAGAGCCATCTTGAGAAACTGTTTTTCTGTCGTAAATTCATCGGGTACAAAAGTATTGAGGGTTTTTCCGCTTAATATGTTATTTTGCGTGCCGTATCCGATATAGGGCGCATACCATTGATTCTGCGGCACATCAGTAAATTTCGTACTTTTAAACAGATTGGCGTTTTGCTTGACATAGTTTTCTTTACCGAGCGTCCTTATGATCAATGCCGTCGCTTCGGAACGTTTTACCTGACTGCCCAATTTATAGTTACCGTTTTCTCCCTGCAGTATGTTCAGCTTATTTAGCGCTGCCGCCATTTTATTCAAATCAGTTGTCGTATTTGTAGTACTGTCCGTCAATGCAAATGTTGCAGCGGCTAAGGTATCGTTACTCGCCGCGGCTGCCGAGGCTCCTGTAAATAGAGTAATACAAATAGTTGCAGATAAAATGACTGAAACTGCCTTTTTCATTATTTTCATACAAAGACCTCTTTTCTTTTGCTTTTGGCCATCAAACAAATACAGCATTATGTAAATTCCTAAAATTTTATTATAAATCGACTGGTTTCAATTAATTATATCAATCTTTCCAATCCATAACCAGTTATTTGACGAGATAAATAAAAAAAAGTTCACGCGTTCGAACACAATGTCCAATACTGAAAAAGGCTGCCTGATCGGCAGCCCTTTATAACTACTTTCCTATCTCTTCTATCCGGATGGCATTTCTAAAATCGGCTCTTGCACCGTTAAATTCAACTATTGAAGATAATTCTGCAAATTGGGCATCCAATAAGGCGTCCTTAGCTTTATTAAATTCATCCTTACTGATGGTACCCTTCTTATACATTATCTCCGAATTGGAAAACTTCTTCTTCATCAGATCTGTATACTGACCTGCAAGCTTCAGATCATCAAGATCATTGACCAGGGTATTATAATAATTCTTTACTTTTACTTCCAACGCTGTTTTTGCAGCTGTGAGGTCATATTCAGCCTCTTTCAGGTCCATCGCAGCATTATCGTAAAACAGTACGCCCTCCAGGTAGGCCTTTTTCGCAATGCCCATAGCGGTCGTGGCGATATCCAGCTTGCCGGAAGCCTTATATACGGAAGTCTCGGTCGCATATATTCGGTTTATTTGAAAATCCACATCGACGTCCTCAAATTTGTCCTGCTTGATTTCACCTTTGATTTTTACAGGTACTGTATTGAGCGGCTGGTTAAGCAGCTTTTTCATTTCGAGGTAAAGTGAGTCAAGCTTTTCCTTCGTGTTTGCAAGGCTTACCTTGCTATCGTCAGCGCTGTATTGTGCGGAATCAAGATCGTTCTGTGTAATCGTGGCTGCTTTGAACCGCGCAGTCGCCATTTTCAGTTCTTCTTCGGCCGTGGCGAGCTTCTGCTCCTGCATGGCGATTTCCTTTTCACAGAGCAAAATGTTCAACGCGGCTTTATATACATCGATCTTTAACTGGTTAAAATGATCCTGTTTGGTCCTTTGTGCCACGTCAAGCTCCAGTTTGACATCCATTGGCTTTGTAATACTCAGTATATCGTCGCTCATAGACTGAACATCCGAGCGTACGGTTCTGACCGCCATTTCCTTCCTCTTGATATCCATATCGTCGGCAAGCGCCTGCCTGCTGTTGCTTACCGCTATTTCCTGCAGCTCGCCTATGGTATACGTATTATTCAAGTCAACTATAGATGCTGTCGTTGCCGCCGTACCGTTTGCCGTCGTATCGGTTGCCGTCGTATCGGTTGCCGTCGAACCGGCTGCCGCCGTACCGTTTGCCGTCGTGTTATTTGCGGCAGAACCTGCGACTGTGTTCGTACCGTCGCCGGACGTGTTTGTCTCTGCACCCAACGCATATGTAAAGCTAAAAGACAGTATAATAATTAGCAGTACTGATGTAATGATCTTTTTCATATTAGCACCTCTCAATATCCCGGTCCGATACCGGTAGCATCATTGAACCGCATTATTTTCGTATTATAATCGAATAATGTCGCATTATATCCGTTCTCAACCTGTTTGAGCCCTATTTCAGTCTGATCCAGCACATTCTTAGATATAAGACCCGCCTTGTATCTGGCCTGCATCTTGCTGAAATTGTTTTGTTGAAGCTTAAGCGTATTGTTCATACTGTCAACGCTCTTTCCAGCCTGCAAAACATCTACGTAGGCATTCTTGATCTCATCCGTAATAGTCAGCTTCATACTTTCAAGCTCCATATTCAGCTGCTCGATATCGTAGAGGAGGCTTTCATGCTCGTCTTGAGCCGTAGTACTGTTCTTATATACGGTGAAATCCTCTATTATGCTTTTTTCCTGCTCTTTCAGAGCTATTTGCTTACGGATGCTGACTATATCAAATCTGTTGGCTAAAGCCTGTTCTATGTAATAATCCACCGGCTTCCAATCAATATTGGACAGCAAATCCTCACTAACGATATCCGTATATTGAGCCCTGGCGGGAAGTCCGACAAATTGGTTGAAGCTTCTTACCGCATTTTCGTAATTGCGTTTCGCGACGTTCAGGTCATTCCGGGCCTTTTGCAGGTTGTAATCCGACTCCTGTTTGGCAATTACCGTTATCAATCCCCTGTCCAATTTAAGTTTATCCTGCTTGTTGACCCTGGCCGCCAAATCGACCTGCATCTGTTTGAGCTTTACATCCTCGCTTGCATTATAAACTCCGAAAAATACTCCTCTTAGAGTAGATGTCATTTTGTTCACAGTGACGGTCCGGGTATCCCTGGCAGCCTCCCACGAGAACTTCATCTGCTCCGGGTAAAGTTCCTTTACCTTTCTCATCATGAGTTTTGTCTCCAGATCATAGCTCATGCGGTAATCTTTGTCGCCGATAGTTACTGTAAAACCCTCAGTGTCGGTCAGCTTTGCCTGATCCGCGTTTCTTCTGTATGCACCGAGAGCATCGTTTTCATCTCTTTCAAGCTTTTTAAGGTCAGAGTTGCTTACATTCATAAATGCCTTTGCCCGCTCGAATGTAAGCGGATAACCGGCTTCTGCATTCGCGGCAAGGGGCAGAAGCATTATAACTGCCGTAATGATTACGGCTACAAATCGTTTCACCATGTTCCTCCTTCCGGTCGATACCGGTCCGGATGCTATTGCACAAACCGGCAATATGTATACGTCAAACATATATACTCTATTATACAATAAATTGTCTGTATTTGGTCAGGTAGAATTATTTCGGGCTTGGTGGAATTTTTATACCTTTTTATACGTTGGAACAATAGTCTTTAGGCCCTGCCCAAGATCCCGGCTTGGACAGAGCCGGCTGCGGATTGTCGGCTGGTCATGCCTCATGTATTTAAACAGATCTCCGCTTTTGGAGAGAGTAATTTCTGCACTATATCCGGGGAAATAAGCACATCAGCCTTTATTCTTCGTGTCATATGCCTCCTTAAGCGGCGTTACCTTTTCCAACCAGATAATTGCAGCTTATACCCACTCCCAGGATGGCCCAAAATACCGGAGCCACAGAAACCAGGCTGTCATTCGCAAGACCCGCGACAAGATATCCGAGCGCTGCACAAAAAATGGCAATACCAATATAGCACAGTGTATCGGGGGCTTTTACCCGGAAATACAAACTGAAACTGGAAACCACATATACAATGAATAAAAACAGAACTGCAAGTAGCGATAATACCCCGGTATTAATACCGGTCTGCAAATACATGTTATGGGGTTTGTCAACAATCAAGCTAACGCCGTTCAACGCAATAAGCTTACCGACATAATCATGCTGGGGAAATTGGAATGCGTATGTGTCCGGGCCTCCGCCGACAATTATATTGTTCGCAAGAAGCGGTATGGACCTCGACCAAATATAGCCCCTTGAAGAAGCGAATTTTTCATGCCCTTCAAATCCAAAATACCTGGGATGGTCGATCTTATCCACCAATATATTTCTTTCCCCAAGTATTCTGAACACACTTTTATCAATAAATAAATTGAAACTCATTTTTTGGATCGATACCTGCAGTATATTTTCCTTTGAGTAAAACGTCAGCTTGTAAGGATCATAACCTATATCGCCGAAGGTGATGTTCCCATCACTGTTCAGTACTTTAAGCGGAGTGCCCTCTGTATTCTTAAAATACAACTGATTATCGCCGAGCTCCATATTTAAAGTATTCTTGTCACAGATTACGGAAATCTTATTGCCCTGAAGCTTGATATCCCTTAATCTGATCGCATTTCTCCCATTCTGCGCGGCATTGTCATTAATTCCTGTTAGTGTAGACAATACCTTTTTACTTAGAGCACCATCCGCGTAGCTGTCCATTCCGATGAATACCAGCAGGAAAGCCAGAAGCAAAGGTGCAAGAAATTTAATGTTTTCGATAATGCTCTTTCTTAAAAGAATGATAAGCAGAATTACTGCTGCAAAACTGCCGATATATCCGGCTCTTGATCTGCAGCCGACCCAGTTGGCAAACATAAGGCAGGAGATGATACCTGCACCGATTTTCAAATATGGTTTTTTCACATACATAAAAGCCGCCAGACTGATCGGAAAAAGCATGGCGGTGTAGCTTCCGACGTAATTGGTATTGTATAAGGTCGAATAGATCGTACGGGCGCCGAAGTTAAAGGTCAGGTTCAAACGCCTGTATGCTTCAGGCAATATCAGATACTTACCAACTGACGACTGAAAGAAATCAACATCGAAATACTGGAATACGCCGATCGTCCCGAGAACAGCCGCAGACAGGAGTAGGCCAACGATTACTATTTTCATCAGCTTCACACTATTTACCATATTGATAGTGATAAATAGAATCAGCAAATATGATAGCAACACAAACACGCCTTCATACCTGTCGGCAAACCCCTTCAAAGAGGTGTTTGGATATTTGGAGAGGGCTGCAGATAAAATGATAAGTATTGCATATAACAATATAGGTATATAATAAATATTCTGCTTTTTAATTTCCAGCAGTCCCTTGTATCTGGCCGCAAAGAACATAAGCAGGCCCGCCGCTGAGAATGTCATTATCGCTACAGCTTTATAATATGAAAAGAAATCTGCATTATCCTTTTCACCCGTCCAAAACTGGAAGGTCATATTATCCAGCGTAACGACTTTTAGATGGACTATCAAAGGGACGAGGACGGAAATTAAAATAATCGGCAAGATATAATATGCAGGAAGCTCTTTATTTACACTTTTTATTTGTCTCATTGCTTTCATTAAAATCATCCCCTTGATAAAAACTGCAAGTATTGGAGATACGGTATAATTTTCATCTGTTATTATCCGTCAATACCATCAACGCCCTATTTTCCAGCTAAAGCAGTCCCTTTTTCATGCTGTTTTACCGTTGTATTTTTATTTTTGTCTTTGATCAGGCTGATATTGATTCCAATTCCCGATCCAAATAAAATCCAGAATACCGGTGCAACCGAAACAACACTATCATTGAAGAAGGCTGAAACAGCATACCCGCAGAATGCAGCGAAACAGGCCAAGCCTGCTATGGATTTAAACGTAGAGAATTCTTCTTTTATATATACCTTTATACTTGTAATAAAGTAAATCCCGAACAAAGCAAGCAAGGCTAGCAAAGAAACAACCCCGGTATTCATAGCTGTCTGCAGATAGTAATTGTGCGGCTTGTCGACAAAAATACTGCCCGTAAGATAGTACTTGAGTTTTGCGACATAATCATATTGGGGGAAATACATCGAGAACGTATCAGGACCATGCCCAAGTAATATAGTATCCTTCAGAAGAGGAATCGTTCTGGACCAGATATATCCTCTATTCGAACCATACGTCTCCATTCCTTTAAAGCCGAAGGTTTCAATCGCTTTATCGTTTCTATATGGCATCCACCTGTTTTCACTGCTCATGAGTCCGGTATCGGTAAATATTATGTCGATAAGTTTATAGTCATTATAATATACTAACATGGTGCCATCCATGGATTTATTCTCAAGCTTTATGTTACTTAATCTTTCATCGTTGATACTTATCATATCGTTATCAAGGCTGAAGTCCAATTCCTTACCATTTTCATCAACAAGCTTAATTTCTCCGGTATCTAGAAGGACTATCTGCAAGGTACCTTTATCTGTAACGATTTTAGCCCTGTCTTTATTCATAGATACATCGGCAAGCCCCTTGATAACTGTTTCCAGTGCACCGGAATTTTCCGCAGCATTATCTTTACTTGTTATCGATGTGATTCTTGTCAGCCTTGCAAAAACCGATCCGTTTGTTGCAAAATTCATGACTACCAATCCACCGCACAACAGAAGCGCAATTGAAGCAATGATCCATTTATGCTTCAATAACTTTCTCCTGTACATCACAACCAGAACAAAAAGTGCAATTATCCCTCCGACGATACCTGCACGTGAATCGCAAATGATCCAGCTAACCACGGTAATGCACAGCAAAGCGGCTAATGCAGCTTTATATAAAACCTTTTTGACAAATATAAATAATAATATACAAATAGGTAAAATCATCGCCATATAACTTCCTACGTAATTAGGGTTGCACAATGTTGAATATACCGATCTAGGTTCTATAGATGGACTCAACTTAACTTTTACACTACCAGGCGTTGTTGCCGTAGCTATATAGTATACCGGATTTATACCGAAGTATTGTAATATACCGATTACAGATATGATGAAAGATGAACTGACTAAACATATAAAAATAATTTTTATAAGTTTTTCTTCTATAATCAAGTTCATCGATAAAAAGAGAACGATAATATACGAGATCAGGACAAACGCTCCCTCATATCTGTCGTAATAACCCCAAAAGGCAATATTTTTATATTCTGAGGCCACCGCCGAGAAAAATACGGATAATAAATATATACTAGCCGGAATATAGTATATCTTTTTATTATCAGACATGGGATTTGTATCTCGTTTGACAAGGTAGATCAATAAACCTGCCGCCGTGCATAATAACAGTACTACCATCTTATAGTATGAAAATATGTCCAGCTTGGGTCCGTCTCCTAATGATATCTTTTCGATATCACTAAAAAAAACAACCTTTGATATTACGATCAATGGAACTATACCTATGATCAATGCAAGAAAAATAATCCTATATAAATCCGTTCCCGAAGTCTTTTTTATATCTCTTTTCTGCCAAACTCTCTTTTTTTGAATTGACACTGCTCTTGACCCCCATAGCTCTTAATAAAAATAATATTATCATACATTAATTTTAACGTAAATAGAAGAAAACCGCCTGCTATCGCAGGCGGCTCATCTTTTAATTAACTAATCGGGTTATACTTACGGCAGTGTCGTGAACGTAACTGCATCGGATACATCTGCAATATCGTTATTGCCTACATCCTGAGTAGAACCGTTAGCGTAGAACTGGAACTTGTAAGCCTTATTAGCTTCGAGTTCGATTACTACTTTGTTAAATCCATTAGAAGGATCGATTACTACATTTGCAGCAGCGACATCACCGTTGTAGTAAGTTACCTTGGCAGTATCGATCGTTACCTTGCTTCCATCCTTTGTGATCAGCACTTCGCTGAGGAGACCGGAAGTAGTAGTAACATCAACAACTTCAGAGAACTTCAGGGTGATGCTCTTGCTTATCTTGGTTTCAGTAGATATGGTAGCCTTGACTCCGTCAGCTAAAGCTACATAACCGCTAGCTGCACCAACAACTGCAGTAGTCTTTACTCCGTAAACGTTCTTAACCAAATCAGCGTTTGTAAGTCTGAGTCTCAGGTCAGTCGGATTAGTTCCGATGTCACCGCCGATAGTCAGCTTCACTTTGTACTTGTCGGTACCATCGATTGAAGCGTTGATTATATTTGCTACGAACGTTCCATCATTCTTTTCAACTACGAATGCTCCAGGAGCAAATGTTCCGATTCTTTCAGTCGTATCAGCAAAGTTGAATTCTATCGTGTTCTTTGCTGTAGCTTTTGCACTTGCCGGGAGGACAGGGCCCGTAGCTGCTACTAAGCCAACTTCGTTATCAACGTTGTCCATCATGTTGCCAGCAAGATCTTTGATAGCGTATATCTTGATCGTCAGGAGATCAGCATCAGCTGCTGCTATGCTCTTAGCCTTTATAGCAACTTCCTTACCATTGGAGGAAATCGAGCTGAAGGATACATCGCTATACTGCGAGAGGGGCTTAGCCTCAGTGTAAATACCGTCAGTCGTTTTAACAACATAGTTGCTGAGGTTCTTTGCGGTATCAGCGTTAACGGGCTCAGAGAAGTAGAAGGTTATTATATCATCTTTCTCATCGCCAGTGTTCTTAGCATCAACCTTGAAATAAGGAGCTACTGTCGGTTTAGCAGTATCAACTGCTTTAACAGTAAGATTTGTTTCAGGCAGCAGGTTCATTCTGATGGAAGCATCCTTCATGTCCTTGATGTTGACCTTGATATCCATAGGATCAACAGAAGTCAGGTTGCTTGCAGCTGCTTTCAACGTCAACTTGGTATTGTCGCTGTTCCATTCGCCGAATGCGGAATTGACTCCACCAACCAGGCTGACAATGTTGCCTCTCAGATCGCCGTCGGATTCATAGAACTTAATTTCACCGACATTGGTAGTCATAGCTTTGCTGAAATCGAGAACGATATCATTATCAGATTCAACAGATGCTGTAACTGTCGGAAGTGCTGTGTCATCAGCTATCTTGAATGTGTAAGTGGTCCAATCCTTAACTTCATTACCCATTACGTCCTTCTGGCCTTTGTACTGAACCTTGATTTCTACCGTTGCCCCGATATCGAGTGCCGGTATACCGTCGAGAATGATCTTGGACCAGTCGTTATCATCCTGGGTTCCATAAATTTCATTGCTGCTGTTAACCTTGAAGCTGCCGAGTGAGAGATAATCAACATCTTCATTGAAGGTCAATTCGAGCTTGGTGTTGCTCTTTACAACTGCAGATGCGATTGCAGGAGCAGTGGTATCCTCCGGAATATCGAAATTGTAGGACTGATCAACTGCTACATATCCTGCATAGTCTTTCAGCTTAGCGATCGTGATCTTGTGTGATCCCTTAGTCAAAGCGGAAGTGAGGTGCAGGGTCATGGTGTTCTTTACGAAATCAAAGGAAGTATCAGCTGATACTGCAGTATCGTCAATCTTTATATCATCATATACCTGGATGTAAGTAGTGTTGACATCCAGAGGCTCACTAGCCGAGATAACGATCGTCTTTGCGTTCTTAGCAATAGCACCCGTTACTGTCGGGATAGTGGTATCGATGAAGGTTACAGTCTTGGTAACTTCAGCGATGGTAGCACCGGAAGTATCCTTAACGTCTTTTACTTTGATGTCTTTGGATTTGTTCTGTTCAGTAACTACGCCAGCGTTCATAATTACCAATACTGTCTTCTTGTCGTCGAGCAGCTTGGCATCCTGAACTGCAGTACCGTCAATTGTGAAGTTTTCCTTCTTGACAGTATCTCCATTTACTTCGTTGCTGAATACGAACTTGGCAACCTTCAGGTTGTCAGCAGTTGCGCTTACAACTTCGAAAGTCTTGGGAGTAGCGGTGTAGAAACCGGTTGCATTAGCCTTGTCAGCTGTGATAGCGCCGGATTCAACAAGAGCTCCCAGCAGAGTAACTGTTCCGCCCTTTACATTGGCCTTCAGAGCTTCAACAGTAGCTATAGCCAGGTCGTTCACTGTGAACTTGGTGTTCTCAATGAGTGCATAGAGACCCTTGCTTGCAGCAAACTGCAGAACGTTTGCCCATGTAAAGTCAGTTCCTTCTTTGTAACCCAGAGCGGTGAGCATAACCTTGTAGTACTCTTTAGCGGTTATGGGCTTCAGCGGATCGAACTTATTGTTGCCGATTCCTTCGAAACCAAGATCCGGGTTAGCTTTCAGGTAACCGAGTATTGCCTTGTTGGTTTCATTCAATCCCTGCAGATCAGAAAAGTTATCCGTGGGGATGAATGCGGTTGCTTCATCTTCCAGACCCTTGAGTCTCAGGAACATGATGGCTGCCTGATATCTGGTCGGAGCAGTAGCTAAGTAATCAGCTGTAACACCGCCAGTGGTGCCTTGTACCATGCCGAGATCAGTGCAAACTTGTGCATCTGTTTTAGTCTCAGCAAATGCAGGAACCGCAAATGTCGCAAGCACGCAAATACTTACGATAACTGCAAGTAGCTTTTTGAGATTTCTCATATTCTCAAATCCTCCTCGTAAATTTTTGGGACAGGCTTCTTTTTCAAATCGGATTACGCCTCTCCCTTGTGTTATAACCCGACTTGCCTTACCACTTTATTCAGTAAGGGCAAGCTTCACCCTTCTGAATTCAAGTTGATTATATCACCCGCATTTTTACCAGTCAACAAATCCAAATCAAGTGTAAAGAAATTGTAACAGTTTTGCAATAAAGCAATACTGTACTTTTCAGGCACTTTATCTTCATTACGTCGAAAGGTATATCTGCCAGTAATAATGCGCTTTCCTTCCAGGCGCCTAAAAAGCAGCATAAATCTCCCCCAGAATTTAGCAAATTAATTATATCACCAAGGTAGTCCCGTTTCAATAAGTAACTGTTTAATTGTAAAATTATATTATAAAGGACCTGGTTTAATTACAGAAAGTGTTTACGAAAAACAGAGAATCATGACCACCCGCTGAGCGGGTGGTTTGTGCTAGCCCTATAAGGGCATGTTACCTGCTTAAGCCTTAAGGCTTACTGAATGGTTTGCCAACCGCATTATATTTACTCGCTACCGTTAAAGCGGTTGGTTACTTGCTCTTTTTTTCCTGCTCACCCGTAAACGGGTCCATATACTCTTTGATACTTATTTGGTCTGCTGCGATATCATCCTGTAGCTGATTCTTTATATATTCCTCTATTTTCTTCGCATTCTTACCCACCGTATCAACATAGTATCCTCTGCACCAGAAATGTCGGTTGCCATATTTGTACTTTAAATTAGCAAACCGATCGAATATCATCAACGAGCTTTTTCCTTTTAGATAACCCACGATCTCTGATACGCTGTATTTGGGTGGTATCCGTACGAGCATATGTACATGGTCTTTGCAACACTCCGCTTCGATTATCTCTATTCCTTTTCTTTCGCAGAGTTCCCTTAGCATTTTTCCTATTTCTTGCTTTATCTTCCCATATATCACTTGCCTGCGGTACTTCGCTGCAAATACTATGTGGTATTTGCATTCCCATGTTGTATGTGCTAAAGTATTTTTGTCCATTTGGACCCTCCTTTGTTGTTTAATGTGGTTGGCAAACCTACACTATTCTAACATTGGAGGTTTTCTTTATCTACTTGAAGCTAAAGCTCATTGTCTCCCCTGGCATAGCCAGGGGTTTATTTGTCGATGACAACAAAATCGGATGTGCATCGAGCACCTCCGATTTTTGGACAAGACTGGGCTATGTTCCATTAAATCAAACGTAACTCGCCCGCGGACCCTTGTCGCTCGAACAGGACGTGATTTTGCCTGGTATTTGCTGAAATCAACATGCTCTATTGTCTCTGCGCGTACATTCTCCTCATATAACCAACCGGCGCAGCTTAAGCTGACCGCTGCAACATGAAACCAACCGGCGCAGTATATGACTCAAGCTTATCATGGCAGGCTTACAGGACACTTTCAAAGAGGCTTACATTTCTGTAAGAAAAGACTGAACCGCGTCCCGCTGCCGGGGGCCGAACCCACAATGATACTGCCGCCCTGTTCCTCGAGAATTTTTCTTGCGAGGTAGAGTCCGACCCCTGAGCCCTCGGTTTTCCTGACTACTTCGGATCTGCCGCGGTAAAAGCGCTTGAATATTTCGTTATATTCTTCTTTAGGTATACCGATCCCATTGTCTGTGATATCCAATCTGATGAAAAACTCGGTTTCAGTTGGCTGGAGCTTTATCCTGCCGCCGTTTCCCGTATATTTGACCCCATTCTCCAATATGTTGAATATAGCCTCACAGGTCCACTTAGGGTCATGCAAGGCACAAAAGTCACGGTCGGCTTTTAGTCCTATCGAAATGCCCTTTTCTTCAGCTTTCTGAGCAATACCATCCATCGCACTTCTTACAGTCTCGTTCAGGCTGCGGTTTTCCTGCGCTATTTCGATCATGCCCGATTCCAGCCTTGATATCTTGATAAGCGAGCCTGTAAGCCATTCGAGGCGGTTTATCTCATCTCTGCTCCTGTTTAGAAATTCCTTTGCTTCGGCTTCATTGGCGTCGCCATTGAGCAGCATAGTATTGAAAAGCTTGATGGAGGAAAGCGGTGTTTTGACCTGATGGGATATATCGGTAACAAGAGCCTGGACATTTTCCTTCTCATGGTCCAGCTTCTCGATTCTGAGCCTGGTTCTCCCTGAAATCTGCATGAGCTGCGAATAAATCAGTCCGATCGTACCTTCCTTTTGCCTTATATCAGGGTTGAGCTTGTTTTCAGAATTGAGTTTGTTTTCAGGTTCGAGGCCGTTGTCGAATATCCCCTCGAGGGCTTGTGACAACCCCTTCAGTTCCCTGTCCGTTTTCCTCCGGTATCTGACCAGCAGCAGCAGGCAGGCTGCCGTAATGATTGTAAAAAAGGTGCAAAGCGATAGTATTATTCCAAAATAGCGGTCTCCGAATCTTACATCGTCCAATACGCTTAGTTCACTGTCATATCCGTATTTCTGCAGAACCTTTTCTCCCAGTTCGGAGGCATGCCTGTCCGTCCTGCCGATCACCGACAGAGCTATGTCTTCTTCCTTTTCAGGGTATGCTGCCGCCATCTTTCCCGCAAGCTCATAAGTTAGTTGAAGCTGGTCGCTGCGGAGTGAGTTAACGTTGAATATGCAGAAAACCGATGTGATGACCGCGCAAAGCGCCAGAAATAACAAAAACGTTTGAATCGAATTCCTGAACGAGGAATCGTTGACTGCAATACCTTTCATATCCAGCTGCACCCTTCCTGCCATTTATATCCCATTCCCCTTACATTACCTATATATACTGGGTTTGAAGGATCAGCCTCTATTTTCTCCCGGAGCCGCCTAATATTAACGGCTATCGTATTATCATCCACAAAGTTGCCGTCGATATCCCAGAGGACTGATAATATCCGCTCCCGGGTTAAAACCTGCTGCGCGTTTTCAAGCAAGAGGCGAAGCAGCTTGAATTCATTTCTTGTAATGTCTATCTGCTGTCCGGATTTCAACAATTTCATTTCGGATGGATAAAGTATTATGTTTCCCGATACCAATGCCGTTTGGTCGGATGCGGGATTATTTGCCTTATCGGCGTTTCTTCTCGCGAATGCCCCGATCTTTGACATAAGTACGGCCAGGCTGAACGGCTTTGTTATATAATCATCGCCGCCGGTGTCATAGCCGGTAACTATGTCGGTTTCACGGTCACATGCGGTCAGGAACAATATATAAACTCTGCTGTACGCACGTATCTCGCTGCAAAAATCAAAGCCGCTTCCGTCCGGAAGGCCCGCGTCAAGTATGATCAGGTCGATACCGCCGGCGTTGAAAATTTCCCTGGCCTGTCCCAGGCTGAACGCCGGATACACCTGATATCCTTCCTTCCTGAGTTTAAAACTGATACCTCTGTTCAATGATTCGTCGTCTTCCACCAAAAGAATATTGAGTGTCATGACCGCACCCCCTTTTACCATAGTTCGTTATAAAAAAGCAAAATCCTCCTGCTTCGAGTGAACAGAAGGATTTAGCAAAAGGTTATCATATGAAGTTAATAATCTGTTGATTGTATTTATTCCTTGACCCCACCGATGGCAAGTCCGTTTACAAAGTAGCGCTGCAGGAATGGGTAAACGACCAGGATCGGAACCGCTGCGACGATCGTGATGGCAGCCCTGATGGACTGGGATGTCGTAACGTTCGCGGCGCCAGCCTTCGCTGCCGAGTTGGCTCCCTGCATACTGTTTCCGGCGGTCATCGCACTGGCCAGAAGCTTCTGCAGTTCATACTGCAGTGTGGACAAATTCTGCTTTGCGGAGTTGTATAGGAATGTGTCGAACCAGGAATTCCATGAACCGACTGCAACGAAAAGCGCGATTGTTGCAAGCGTCGGGAGGCACAGCGGCATGATTATCTGCCAGAAAATCCGGAATTCACGAGCACCGTCGATCTTTGCCGATTCGATGAAACTCTCGGGTATGGTCTTCATATTCGTGCGTATAACGATCAGGTTGAACGCACTGATAATGTTCGGGAGCCAATATACGGTGAACGTATTGATCATGTCAAGATCCTTGATCAGCATGTAATTGGGTATGAGGCCCGCGTTAAAATACATCGTAAGCACGAAAATTACAGTAATTGGCTTCCTGAAGATATACTCTCTGCGGCTTATGGTATAAGCGAGCATGGAGGTAAAGAAAAGGTTCGTGACTACAATAACGATCGTCTTCGTGACGCTTACAACAAATGCGCCGTAAATCGTATCCATATGGAATACAACCTGATAGTTCTTCAGCGTGAACATCCTCGGCCATAAATAGATACCGCCGCGCACCGAGTCCATTCCGTCATTGAAGGATATTGCCAGCGTATTGAGCAGCGGATATACCATTGCGATGGAGAGCAATATCAGGAAAGTAGTATTCAGAGTTGTAAAAATGATATTCTCAGTATTAAGCTTTTTATTTATTATACTTCTATTCACCACACTCACCTCCCCTATATCAGTTTCTCTTCGCCAAGACATCCTGCGATGAAGTTGGCCGTTGTTATCATAATTATACTTACCAATGTTTTAAAAATACCTGCGACTGTTGCCAGAGAATAGTTCCCCAGCTTAATGCCGTAATTCAGAACAAATATATCGATGGTTTCGGATTTTTCCACAACAAGCCCGTTGCCCAGGAAGTATTGGATCTCGAAACCGGCTTCCAGTAAATAACCTATGCTCATTATGAGCAGGATGACTATCGTAGCTTTAATGGACGGCAGTGTTATGTGAAGCATTTTTTGATAACGGTTGGCCCCGTCCATATTTGCAGCTTCATAAAGCGTTGGGTCTATCGCGGTCATGGCAGCCAGGTAGATGATTGTATTCCAGCCAAGTTCCTTCCATAGGTTGGACCCTGCCACGACGCCCCAGAAATCGTTGGGGTCGGATAAAAAGAGTATAGGTTCCTTGATGAGATGCAAATCCATCAGGATCTCGTTTACCATACCGCCGCTGGACGGAGCTGAGAGCATTGTGGAAACCAGCCCCGCGACTATGATCCATGATAAAAAGTGGGGCATATACGTGATATTTTGTATAATGCGCTTAAACGGAACACTTCGGATCTCATTCAGTAACAAGGCCAGTACGATCGCACAGACAGTCCCGAGCACCAGCGTGATAGCGCTTTGTGCCAGCGTATTGCGAACATCCCGGAGAAATCGTTCCCCGTTTATACCGGTAAAAAGCTTCACAAAATTGTCAAAACCGACCCACTGCTGTTTGAATGTGTTTCTTATGGTCGGCTTGAAATTTTGAAACGCCATGGTCCAGCCTGCGACCGGTACATAGGAAAATAATATCTTGTAGAGAAGCAGCGGCACGCTCATTAAAATAAGCTCACGCTGCGAAAGTATCGTGTTCCATACACTTGCCTGCTTACTTATAGCTTTCGGGGAAGCAATCGTTTTTGCTATCATGGTATCCCTCCTGGTTATTCCAAAAAAAAGGGGATTTTCATCCCCTTTTTCCGGATTTAATTCTAGTTGCTGCTGCCCCAATTCTTGACCCTATCCTGAATTCCTGCATTGATAGCGTCTTCGTATGCCTTGATATTAATCTTCTTGATAGCGTTTACATACTGATTCCAAATGCCGTCGAACTCACTCGGAGCTGCCAGGATTGCCTTGGGCAGATACTGTATGGAAGTATCCGTCAGCTGTTTGTTTGCCATCTGTGAGTCGCTTCCGTCAGGCAGTGAAATATTCCATGCCGGATAATACACCGGGTTATCAGGAGCCTGGTTGTTAAATTCTCTCCAGGTGCTTTTACCGTACTTTGTCAGGAAATTCTTGTCATAATCGCTGAGCGTTGCAAAGAATTCTGCGGGCTGATCGTTCGGGCTGTATGAGTTGCCGTCCGAGAACTGTCCATAGTGCTTCGGAAGCATATCTCTGAGAGCAAGCAGCTGGTTGGACGACTGCCAGGTGAGATCCTTGGAATTGTCTCGCTGCTGCTGCGATCTCGTGAATTTGCCGTCCGAACCTACCGAGTAGTCTTCGCCTTCGATGCCCCATGACAGAATCTTCTGCCACTCTTCAGTCAACATCGTATTCAGGAAAGAAACTGCAACATCAGGATTTTTGCATGAAACTGATACTCCGAAGCCCTGGTTGATGTTCATAACATCTCTGTCGGCGTAATAAGGAGCCTTGCCGTCATAAGTCGGCATTGTGGGTACCCATGTGCGATTGTCCTTTTTCTGCGAAACAAGAGAATCGTTGGCGTTACCGAAATGCCAGCGCTGGTCATACATACCAAGCACACGGCCGGTAGCGAGCTTGGCCAGATACTGGTCGAGGGTCTGCGTAAAGGATTCCTTGTCTACAAGTCCCTTTTGATTCATATCGTTCAGGAATTTGTAATAGCGTTTGGAAATATCCTTGTCTGCGAAAATGGTTGCAACGTTATTCTGGTCTACGATAACGCCGCCGTTATTCGGTGAGCCGTCCAGATATTCAGGCGGGTTGGTGAGACCCCACTCACTGCCGGGTGCGCATATTATTTCGAAACCGATGGTTTGCTGTCCGTCTATCTTCGGATTTTTCTTCATATAATTCTCGATCAAGCTGAAATACTTTTCAAGAGTCATGTTTGTGAGATCCGGGTAACCGGCATCCTCCAGAACCGCTTTCTGTATCCAGAAACCGGAGGTACTGTAGTTGACGCCGCCTGTGATCTCGCCATAGTAACGGTTGTAGTTGGGCAGTATATAAATATGCTTGCCCTGACCGCCATCATAAGCCAAACGGTTCCAGTAAGGCTTAACATAATCATAGAGAATATCCGCTTTACCGTCCTTTAGATAATCATCCAGCGGGATAAGAGCATTTCCTGTGACAAAACGCGAGTTAAGGTCACCGGTACCGATCAGGTCCGGATACTCGCCGCCTGCAAGCATAACGCCAATCTTCTGGTCGGCGTTATCCGGCGTGATTAATTCATAGCTGATCGTGACTCCAAGCTTATCCTTCAGAAGCTTTGTAATCTTGTTATCGGCCGCGGGAGCTGCGTTATTCGTAGTTATCCAGGTACTCAGTGTTACCGGATTGTCCGGTGAAAGCACCGGTAACGAACTGCCGGATGCTGCCGAGGACGTTTCGCTCGCAGGCGTGGAACTGCCGGCAGCAGTGGAAGCCGAATTGTCGGCCGGATTGCTGCTGGAACCGCATGCGGCCGTAGAAATAACAAGTACTAGGGCCAATAAGATTAGAGCAAATCTTTTCATGAAATTCTCCTCCTTATAATTTAGAAATGCGGGCTTACCGTTAACGGGTCTGATTTGACTCATGCACCCGCTTCTTGTATAATTGCATTATATTTAATCATATTGCCCAAGTAAATTATCAAATTCGGGATGATTACTGGACATTTTAACGAAGGGTCGGTCAAAATGCTCAAAGTGGTGCTTGTAGACGATGAGCCGTCAGTTCTGGAAGGTTTGCTCATTTTCGTAGACTGGCGCGCAATAGGCTTTGAAATAGCCGGGGTAGCGTCTGACGGAACATCCGCTTTATCAATCATACGTGACCGTAAACCTGACCTTGTTATCTGCGATATCCGTATGCCGGGCCTCACAGGTTTGGAACTGATAGAAAGAATAAGCGCGGATCTTGATACCGTGCCCAAATTTATGCTTCTCAGCGGTTATAATGACTTTGCGTATGCTCAGAAAGCTCTGCAGCTCGGCGCGCTTGGATATCTGTCCAAGCCTTTGGATGCGGGTGAACTGGCCAGTGAATTGTCAAATGCGGCAGAGACCATCAAAAACGAGAGAAAAGCCAAGCATGAAACCACAGAACTTATAAGATATACGGCGAACCAGCTCTATAACGATATAATCGACGGGGTGCACAGTGAAAAGCTTGCTGATAAAGCGAGGTCCATTTTCGGCATAGCCGAAAAATCGAGGGTTCAAATCCTTCAATTTATAACGGATAAAGGCGCAGAGACGGATAACTCCTCTGAGGATCAGATATATGAACTGCTTACGCTGATCACGGGCATACTGGATAAAAACAGTATGTTTTATAACGGAAACGGAAGTTATATCGTTATAATGCACGAGGACATGCCGATTTTCGCCCATCATGCCGAAATGAAGGAAAAACTTTCCGAAAGGCTCAGCGTTGTAAGCCCTGAAAAATATGGATACCAGGCATTCTGGGCGTTGATAAGCGATGTTTCGGACAGAGGAATCCTGGATAATATACGTATATGCGGTAAACAGCTGGAGCAGCTAAAGGCTTATTGCATGCTTAACCCTCAAAACAGCATCATTGATTATAAGGATCTGAAAGAAAGCCAGTTATTGCAGACAAAAGCCGATTCGGAGATAGAGCCGGCGTTCCCCGAGCTGCCGTTCGACAAAGTCATCAATGCTTTAAAAGGCAATGATCAATCTGAAGTTGTAAACACAGTAAATGAGTTTTTTGACAGGCTGAATCAAAATGTGGTTTCGCGCCGGCTGTTCTCAATTTGCCTATACAGATTTGCCGATTTGGTCGGAAAAATGGCGTTTGCATACGGCATCGATGCGGGAAAAGCCATTCTTAACTTTACGGAAGCGGTCGGAAATAAAAGCCCGAACAGCAAAAAACTCGCTCTTGAAATGTGCAGTATGGTTTTTGAAAGGCTGAACAGCAATAATGTTAAGCCTTTGGTCCTGCTGGAAAATGAGGTAATCGAGTACATGAAGGCAAACTATGTGAAAAGCCTCAGCCTCCAGAAAATTGCGGATAAGTTTTCCCTGCCCGCAATTATCATAAGCAAGATAGTTAAAAAGAAAACCGGGCATAAATTCAACGATTATATCAACTATTTGCGCGTAGAACACGCCAAAACGCTTTTCGCTTCATCCGATATGAAAATTGCAGCAGTCTGCGAGGAATCCGGCTATACGGATTACGGTTACTTCGTGGAAAAGTTCCGTGAATTTACGGGAATCGCACCGTCCGAATATAAGAAGAAGTATTCGTAGAGGACTTATATGAATAAATTTTCTATTAGATTTGACAATGTCAGCATCAGGCGAAAATTCATCCTGGTATATATCTTCTGCATCTTCCTGCCGGTAGTCGCAGGAGCCATAGTCTGGACGGCGTTCACGTCCCAGGAAATGTGGCTCAATTCGACTCATTATCTGGAACAGAACTTCGAGGGAACAGCCAATGATTTCAACCTCCTTACACAGACTGCAATCAATATAGCCAATCAGGTCAACGCTGACAGTATGCTGCGCAATGACCTGTCCAAAGGCTTTAATACTCCTGCGGAGCATTACGAGCTTTACTGGGCGGCCTTACGAAACCGTTTTCAGATGTATTTGGTCAGTAACCCCGATATCGCGTTGGTTACGCTATATATAGATGATCCCCATTTTATAAATACGGATTTTTTCCGTGTGCTTGACGATTCGGTACGTAAAAGCGACTGGTACAGAATGGCCTCGGAAAGCAGTTCGAATTTAATTGTCTATCCCGGTTCGACTGCAATATCGATAACTCCTTATAAAAACAGGGTAACTGTCATCCGTAAGATTAAAGCTCGGAATTACCTTAATAATGCAACAAGCTACCTGCTCATAGAATTGGAGCTGGATAGGGTAATAGACGAACTGAACCAGGAAAGCGGCAGCATGGATACCTTTCTTACGGTTACGGGAGACAAGATCATATGGGACACGCAGCACACCAATATAGATTCCTACAAGACAGCTCCCGTACTGAAACTGCCGCCCGACAACAAATATTTCATCTTCCAGAAGGATATCGGCACAAAGCCTTATTTTGACGGTTGGAAGATAACAGGTTTTTATGACAAAAACCAAATATATAAAAAGCAATTGGTGGTTTTGGCTTATATCCTGCTGATAATGCTCTCTCTGGCTGCATTTTCAGTCTTTTTGATATGGGCGGTGCTCAATTCGATGCGCTACCGCCTGACAGCGCTGTCCGGCCATATCAAAAAAGTGAAGGAAGACCACCTCGAACCGCTGCCGCTCGACAATCCCGGCCAGGATGAGGTCGGCTGGCTGATTACGGCATTCAACAAAATGATTGAAGAGATAAACGATTTGATAAATGAAGTTTATAAGCTTGAGATCGAGAAAAAGAGCATAGAGGTCGAGAATATACGTGCAGAGTACAAATATCTCCAGGCTCAGGTCGACCCGCACTTTTTGTTCAATACGCTGAACGCCATACTCGTATTTTGTGTTAAAAACAACTATACGGAGCTTTCTTCGGTTATCTCGAGCCTGTCGAAGCTCTTTAAAAGGCTTCTTATAACCGGGAGCGATCTTATAACCGTTTCGGAGGAACTTGACTTTATCGACAAGTACCTTGCTATCGAGAAATTCAGATTCGGCGACAAATTCAGATATAATATACAAATCTCCCCGGAAGTGGTCGAGTCAAAACGCCTCATCCCTAAAATGAGCATCCAGCCGATCGTCGAAAACGCTTGCAAGCACGGCCTTCAATCGTCGGCGGACGACGACCGCCTGTTGCTTATAAAAGCCAGAATCGAAGACAAAGCGCTTGTCATATCTGTAAAAGATAACGGAGCGGGTATGGACAGTGAAATGGTCGAAGCAATAATGAACAGACTCGAAAGTAAGAATAATGAAACGGAAACGGAAGCGCAGGATGAAGCTGAGAGCGGCGTAGGTATCCAGAATGTCTATCAGCGTATGATCATGAATTATGCAGAAAGATTTCATTTCACGATACAAAGCACGCTTGGACAGGGTACGGAAATAACGCTGCGTATTGAGGATGTATGATCCGGGTCAGCGTGTTCCGTACTGCGTCGGTTTTTTGTGAGTGATCCTTTCGAAATGCGAGAAAAAGTTATTATAGTTATTGTAGCCTACAGCGGTTGATATCACGCTCAATTTCATATCTGTAGATTCGATCAGTGCGATAGCCTTGTCTATCCTCAGCCGGTGCTGGTATTCATTTATGCTGCAGCCGAACTGCCTGCTGAAAGCGTCACCGAGGTACCCGGCCTCCATGAACACCATTTCCGCCAGATACGAAACACTCAATTCCCTGTCAAAATTCTTGTCGATGTGTTCTTTTACTTCGTACAGATAGCTGCGGGAATTTTTGCGTCTGTCTTCAAGCATCAGGCTGATAGTCCGGAACAGTATGTCGGTTATTCGTTTTTTCAGTTCGTCAAAATCCAGCATGTCGTTTGGCTCGGGCAGCAATATAGTGCTGAGTTTGATGTTTCTTTCAAAAGCTATATGCAGTATGTGATAAACGCAGCTGTTCACCATGACACAGGCATTTGTCAGGCTTAATCCATTTGATTTGAAGAATTCAAACATCTCATCGATGAGCTTATTTGCCTCCTCATAATTCATCAGCTTGACCGCCGCCGTCAGTTCTTCGTCAAAATTGTCCCTGACGGACTTCCACAGAACGGCGCCGCTTTCCGGGTTATGGGAGCCGCTGTTCGTCCCCTGTGCTTTACTTTTGTTCATTTTGAAGGTATCGATATCGGCCTGTGAAAAACCGTAGCTTGTTAAAAACGCCGTGTCCAGTTTGTTTTTGATCTTGTTCAGGACCGTTATTATCTCATCCCTGTCAAGAGGCTTCAATAAATAGTAGCTGACATGATGCCGCATGGCTTCGCGGGCATATGCAAAATCGGAGTAACCGCTCAGTATCACATATTCTGTGCTCGTTCCGAGTTTCCGGGCTTCATGGATCAGTTCAAGGCCGCTTTTAAGAGGCATGCGTATATCGGTCATGACCAGATGAGGACGGAGCGTTTCGATCTTGGAAAGCGCTTCCTGACCGTTGGATGCTTCACCGCACAGTTCGAAACCAAATTCGTTCCAGGGTACCATTATCTTTAAACCTTCAAGCACCGACGGTTCGTCATCAGCTATAAATACTCTGTACATGTCCTCTCCTCCGATGTAAATCGCTGTTCTAGTACTAATTTATACTATTGCTTTTTAAAATTCAACATAAACAAGCTGCAGTTTCACAATAATCGGCAGGTACACATAATATAATATGAAGGGAGCTTATTTTACTTTTTCTTATGAATAGATGTCTGATAATTTACTAAAGGTATCCGAATTTAATAGCGTCGATGCCCTACTTTAGGCGGTGTTTCACATGGATATTAAATATAGGCTGGCATCATCGGTTTCGAAAACGCTAAGTGAAGTATGCAGGGCTGCAAATTTCGGCGGCACATCTTTCCCGGGCAAAATAGCATGCAAAATGTACCCGGATGCACTAAAAGAAGCAGCGAAGCATTACAAAATAATTATGGTTACTGGAACCAATGGAAAAACGACAACAACACATATTGTCGGGCAAATACTTAAGGAAAACGATATAAAGTATATAACAAACAAATCAGGTGCAAATTTAATAGGTGGTATTGCTACTACCTTTCTTAACTCGACTGGTTTTTTCGGAAAGCCGTCTGCCCAGGTTGCCTTAATCGAAGTTGATGAGGCAGCTTTCAGTACAGTATGCGATTTTATGGAGCCCGATATTCTCATTGTGACAAATTTTTTCAGGGATCAATTGGACCGCTATGGTGAGCTTTATACAACCCTGAATAATGTCAAGCTCGGCGTGCGGAAATTAAAAAACACCAGCCTTATATTAAATGCAGATGATTCTCTGTGCGCATCCCTTGGTACAGGCAGCCAAAAAAAAGTTGTTTACTATGGAATGGGGCCCAACGCTTATAGGAATACCGAGAAACCGGTTTATACAGATGCGATGTACTGTATCTATTGTAAAAACGAGTATAAATACTCTAACTTTGTATACGGGCATTTAGGAGGATTCAAATGTCCAAAATGTGGTTATTCGAGGCCGCATTCCAGTATTACATGCTCATGCATTGATAAGCTGAATAGCTCTTATTCCCTGATTCAATTAGCAATTGACGATTTAGTAAATAATATATTCAAGAAAAAAGAGTTGTATAAAGTGAGGATTAATTTACCCGGGCTTTATAATATATACAATTCTTTAGCGGCATTATCCTGCGGAGCGCTTTTAGGCCTACCGATAAAAAAGACTTTAAAATGCCTGGATAACCTTGAGTGCGGATTCGGAAGAATGGAAATCATTAAGGCAGATGGTAAGGAAATTAAGGTAATCCTTGTGAAAAATCCATCCAGCTTTAATCAAGCCATTAACTTTCTTATCACGGAAGAAAAACAAACCCAGGCTGCCTTTCTGGTGAATGACAGGACAGCAGACGGAATAGATGTTTCATGGCTATGGGATGTTGGCTTTGAAAAACTGCAACGGATACAGGAGAAAATCAGCGGCATATTGGTTTCAGGACTTAGAGCGGAAGATATGGCTTTGAGGCTTAGGTATGCGGATATCGATGCGGATAAAATAATTCTGGTCAAAGATTACAGGGAAATGCTGCACAAAGGCTTAGCCAATACATTGAAGGGCAGCAGCTTTTATATATTCGCAACATATACCGCAATGTTTGATGTTAGAAAGTATCTGAAAGAGATGTTTGGCCTCAAGGAATTCTGGGAGTAAAAGGAGAGTTTACTTTCTCAGGAATATAGGGGTGTAATAAAATGTATGAACTCAATATATGTCATCTTTACCCTAATTTATTGAATCTATATGGTGATATAGGCAATATCACAGCTTTAAAAAAGCGTTCCGAATGGCGTGGAATAAACGCAACCGTGTCAAATGTGACTATCAGGGAGCGCTTCATTCCGGAAAACTACGATATTGTATTTCTTGGAGGCGGGCAGGATTATGAACAGGAAATTGTTCAAAATGATCTGATAAAGGAAAAGGCAAGTGAAATCAAAAATGCAATAAAAAACAATAAGGTGTTTTTGTGCATCTGCGGGGGGTACCAGATGCTGGGAAACTACTATAAGACTTGGGAAGGCAAGGAGATTGAATTCCTTGGAGCGCTAAACCTTTGGACAATAGGAAGTAAAACAAGAATGATAGGAAATATGGTTTTTCAATGCGATTTCCTTCGGTCAAAGAATTCAGACGGAAGAATAGTTGGTTTTGAAAATCATTCGGGAAAGACCTATCTCGGTCCGGAACTAAAACCTCTGGGAAAGGTTTTAAAAGGGTATGGAAATAATGGTGAGGACGGGTTTGAGGGAGCAATCTATAAAAACGTTTACTGTTCATATTCCCATGGCAGTTTGCTCCCTAAAAATCCCGCATTAACTGATTATTTGATTACAAAAGCATTAAAGCAGAAATATAAAGATTTTATTTTCCTGCCACGCCTTGATAATAAATTCGAAGGGTTAGCCCATAATTCAATGATGCAAAGAGTGATTGGAAAAAGGTGAATACCTGAATTTTATTCACCTTTTTCAATGATATGTGCCATGGGCGTATAATAGCTTGTTCCCAGTTGTTTTGTTATAACCGAACCATCAGAGTTTTTAATTGTCACCCAGGACCTGACGGCAGCCCCATCCATCCCTTCAAGCAGCACCTTTTCAACACCTGGCTGCAACTCACGGTTTCTCTTATATATGATGGGAGCCTTTAGCACCTGCAGCCTTTCATGATGCCACTCAACTTCGGGCGGTTCTGCTTTACCGTAAAATGCAATATATAATATGTTATCAATACCCTCCGCCCAAATCAATACAGGTTCCGAAGTATCGTTCCTAAACTTGAAATCCAGTACCCCATAAGCTACGGTAGCATCCTGCCCGTAAGGCACGTAGGGTACCGGCATACTGTGGGCATGCCTCTCCATAATACTCATATTACTCAAAACCGAAACATTATAAAGTGTTGAAGCAATTTTGCATACACCGCCTCCTACCGTAGTTGTTAAAACGGAACCGTTGTAAGTAGGGCCTTTCCGGAACCCTCTCGATTCGGTATAAGGGCCTATTTTCTGGTTCTGTGAGAATATTTGCCCCGGTTTTACAACACTGCCGGCCAATAGACGTGCTGCCAGATGCACGTTATATTCTTCACCCGGGAGCGGGTCGCGTAATACTGTCCGGTATGCGGCCATTAATACGGAAGTTCCGTTCTCTTCCCTTGATTTCTTAAATTCCTCATCGTTTTCCCAAGGGACAGTCGTGACTGCCCCTGAAGATAGTTGTTCGTGAACAAAGTTTTCCGGCTTGGTCTCCGGAAAGAGCACTTCCATTTCCCGGCTGGCTGAGAGATGCCTGAACCCGCAGAAAGGTGTAACGGTTTGAAAAGTTAATAAAGTTAATAATATAGAAATAACTCTCCCAGTCATAGCTGATCTCCTCTATCAATTTGATAAGAATCAAACTTATTTATAGCAAATATCCTCGTTATTTTTTGCATTTTGAACCGCAAATACAGGTGTGAATATCTTCCTGCTATTTTGACAGCAGTACGCTTTATATGTTTCTGCTTGCGGATTACTCCGGTGATATTTGCGGCGGTACGGGGTTGGTGAGACCCTGCATAACAGTATTTAATATCTGTTCTTGACAATAAATTTTTATTCAATTACCTTAATGATATGGGGTAGCGCTACTTACAAAATAGTGAAGGGAAGTCTAATTAATGTATCACGGAAGATTTAAAGGTACTCATTACGAGGCCGGCTACAAATGGGGCAGGCTGCTATTAGATCATGGAAAAACACTTGAACACTGCCCCACTTTTATCCCAGATGATGAAATGCGGAAATTCGCACAACTGTGCAAGGTTGAATACCAAAAATTCTATCCTGAACTTCTTGAAGAAATACAGGGTATAGCGGATGGTCAGCAACTGCCGGTACAAATACTCGAAGCAATTCTTTTTCCAATGTACTGTATGCGTTTCGATAACCGTTGCACCTGCTTTGCGTTTCGAAACGATAATGAAATTCTCTTTGCTCGAAACAGCGATTTCCTTGTGAGTATTGAAAAACTTTACATGAACTGCCTATATGCACTCAAAAATGCCTACTCATTCAACGGAAACACGACCGCTTATGTTGAAATGGAAGACGGAGTCAATGAACATTGCCTTGCAGCAGGATTGTGCTTTGTTTACCCGAAAATAAACAAATCTGGATTTAACGCCGGGATGCTGATAAGGTATATTCTCGAAAAATGCAAAACTACAAGCGAAGCAATCTCCGTACTGAAAAACCTGCCGATAGCCTCGTCTCAGACGATCACACTTGCGGACAGATTCGCCGATATCGCCGTCGTCGAGTGCAATGCTGAGAAGCTTGTGGTTATTCGGCCTGATACAGGCAAGAACTTCATTGCGGCAGCTAACTGTTTTGTTTCGCCCGATATGCAACAATTCCGAAATACAGAAGTCGACGACTGGCGTGCCGATGAACGTTATCGCACAGCTTATAGCGCACTCATAGACAATTCTGCGAAAATGTCTACAGGGTTTGCTAAAGATGTATTGGCCGGAAAATACGGTTTCATGTGTCAGTACGACAGAAAAACAAATGCCGACACGGTTTGGTCCGTGGTTTACGACCTGAAAAGAAAGCAGATATGGCGTGCTGAGGGCAATCCATCCAGAAAAACATTCAAAGAAGATATACGAATGAAACTTCAGTAAAGTGATTGCCAATACTCGTATAACCTCTGAAATTCACTTTGTGTTGTGGTATTCCGATTTCATCCATGGTAAAATTGAAACAGTTTACTTTTAGCTAAATCTGATTTAACAGGAAACCGGGGTTATAGAAAGGATAATGAAAATGCAGCTCTGCATTGCTGCTGCTCCGTGCAAGGTCTGAACCGGACAAAACTGCACGGAGCGGATTGAGTTTGTCCGTTAGGCTTTGCACTTTCATTAAAACGTTAAGATTTTATTGAAAGAGGAGCAAAGTCATGATAAAAAATTTTAAAACAATTATCAGGGAGCTTCGTACTTTCCTGATTTTATGGATTACACAGTCGTTTTCGGCACTGGGTAGTGCAATGACCAGCTTCGCGCTGGTGATCTGGTCTTATCAGCAGCAAGGGTCGGCTCTTGCCACCTCGCTTCTGGCCATTTGTTCCTATGCGCCCTATGTCCTACTGAGTATTTTCGCAGGGGCACTTTGCGACCGATGGAACAAGAAAGCTATCATGCTGTTCAGTGACAGCTTTGCTGCACTTTGTACCGTTTCGGTGCTTATGCTGCTGACAATGGGTAAACTCCAGATTTGGCATCTGTACCTGATTAACGCCTTGAATGGACTGATGAACACAGTACAGCAACCAGCGTCGGATGTGGCCATCAGCTTACTGGCTCCGCAAAAGCACTATCAGAGGGTAAGCGGGATGCGTTCACTGTCCAATTCGCTGGTTACCATTCTTACGCCTGTACTCGCTACGGTAATGCTTTCCTTTACAAGCATCCGGTTTGTCATCCTGTTTGACTTGATTACATTTGCCACAGCGTTCGTGTCGCTGCTATGCTTTGTCAAAATCCCGCAGGCCGCAGAACGAAGCAAAGCTGGGACCGAAACGGTATTGCGGTCTGCAAAAAGCGGTTTAAGGTATCTGGGGAACAACCGTGGAATCCTGGATCTGATCCTGTTTTTGGCCGTGATCAATTTTACCGCATCCATCTTCAACGCCGCCCTGCCCGCAATGATGCTCTCACGTGCCGGCGGCGGAAAGTTGGCTCTTGGCATGGTCAATACTTTTACAGGGATATCAACGATGTTTGGGAGTATTTTGGTTTCTATCCTGCCACCTCCTAAAAGCCGGGTTCGAGTCATTTGCAATTGCCTGCTTTTTTCCATGGGCACCGAGAATTTTATCCTTGCTTTTGGCAGGAGTACGCCTGTGTGGTGTTTGGGAGCAATTCTCGGCTGGATATTCATTCCTGTTATGGGCGCCAATATGGATGTACTTTTTCGCACAAAAATCCCTATTGAGATGCAGGGGCGTGTCTATTCGGCACGGAATACTCTGCAGTTTTTCACCATTCCTTTGGGATATCTGTGTGGTGGCGCTTTGGTTGACAGGGTGTTCGAACCGTTTATGGCAGCACAACCGATGGACAGCCTGTGGGTCGCACTGTTCGGAGCAGGAAAAGGCTCCGGGGCAGCTCTGCTGTTTTTTGCAATCGGGATTTTCGGCGCACTATCTTGCCTGCCGTTCCGGGCAGACAGAAATATTTGGAGATTGGAAGAATAGTCGGACTGCAAATCAGCACAGGGTAGCTTTATCATCTGCCCTGTGCTGGAAATGATAACCACGGGATAAAGGAACGGATGTGCTATTGCAATAATCTTTCGGAAGGTCCAACTTGGGCATGATCCCTATTTAATTCTCTAAAAGTCTTTTCTCCACTCATAGTAATTGAATTATTTACCTTTTTTACCGTTTCCTCTTGCAATGTGAACTTTTTTGTAGATAATATGGAATTATTGGATTTGTCTCCAGCAATAAACTATATAAGGAAAGGAACTGCATCCTTGATTACACTGAAAGAAATTGCACAAATGTGCGGTGTCTCAACCTCAACCATATCAAATATTCTAAACGGCAAGAAAAAGGTTAGCGAAGCCACCAGACAGAGGGTACTCGAGATTGTTAAGCAAACAGGATACCAGCCTAATTATTTTGCGCAGGGTATGAGAAAACAAAGGACGAATATCATCGGTATCCTGACGGAAGATCTGAGCCAGTTCAATTCCCCGCCAATTATCGAAAGAATTATGGCTTACTGCGAGAATATGAATTACAGAACGATTCTGATTAACATGCGCCTTTATGACAGGTGGAGAAATACATGGTTTACTGATGAAAAGAAATTGCATTCAGTACTGGACCCCGCCATTCAAGAGCTGCTCTCCATTAAAGTGGACGGAATAATATATGTAGCGGGACATGGCAGGGTCATCAACTGCTTTCCCGATGAATTCAAAGTTCCGGCCATGGTGGTTTATGCATACTCAAAGTCGCCGAAATTTACTTCCGTCATAATTGATGATGAGAAGGGCGGATATGATATGACGCAGTATCTGATCTCAATGGGTCATCGCAGGATAGGCGTGATTGCCGGAACGGCCGATAATTTGCATACTCAAAAAAGGAAGTTGGGGTATCAAAAGGCGCTATATGAGAATCAAATACAATATAATACCGACTTGATCAAATATGGCGACTGGGAAAGGCAGTCGGGCTGTAGGGAAGTTGAAAAGCTTATCAGCAAAGGCGTTACCGCCGTTTTCTGCATGAATGATACAATGGCCGCAGGTGTTTATGACTACCTGGAGGAACATGGTATGAAAGCAGGAGAGGATTTATCTGTTGCCGGATATGATAACAAGGAAATTTCGGAATTTTTAAGACCTGCGCTTACAACAAATGAGATCCCATTTACTGACATCGGTACAAAATCCGCGGAAATCATGATAAGGTCACTAAACGAAAGCAGTGAAAGCAATGAAAACTGCGAGGCTGCGGCGATCATCAATATACCATGCCATATAATTAAGCGTAATTCCGTAAAGAGGGTCTAGATAGCAAACAGGTTCCGAATGGCATATTCTGCTTTCCAATCTGTTTAAATTACAATATTGTACTAAATATTATTATTCTTAATTTTTGTACAAATTTCCTTCGTTGGTTGACTTTTGCACTACATGTGCATATAATTACATATGAGGTAAAACGATTGACCAAGGAATTTGTCTATAAGGAGCCTTTATTTTCTATAAATATTATCAGAATGAGTAATTCGCTCGAGTTAATTTCCTGATAAGTAAGGAGGGCTTTCCGGATGAGGTTGATTGGTGACAGGAGAAAGGCCAGATCGTTTCGAGAATTTCTGTACATATTGCCTTTCCTGGCTATTGTAGCTGTCTTTGCATACTATCCGCTTTATGGATGGTTTTATGCTTTTTTCGATTATAAACCTCCATTCCCGTTGACCTGGGAAAAGTTTGTCGGCCTGAAATGGTTCGCTACAATGGTATCGAACAAGGTCAGGATCAATCAGCTACTGGAGGTATTGAGGAACACGTTTGCAATCAGCGGCCTCAGCCTTGGTTTCTCGTGGTTTCCTATGATTTTTGCCGTTTTTCTTAATGAAATCAAGAACAGAACATACAAAAAGTTCGTGCAGACAGTAACCACGCTCCCGAACTTTATCAGCTGGGTTTTGGTATACTCCATCGCCTTCTCTGTTTTCAACAGTACGGGCGTTGTCAATGTTGTGGCAATGAAACTGGGACTGATAAGTGAACCGCAGATTTATCTGGCGTCCTCCGAACATGTCTGGTTCAAGATGTGGCTGTGGCTGACATGGAAAAATGCGGGCTGGGCAGCCATCATGTATATTGCGGCCATCTCCGGCATAGACGAAGAGATGATCACGGCGGCGAAGGTGGACGGAGCCTCAAGGATGCGGATAATATGGCACATTACGATTCCCAGCCTGCTGCCGACCTATTTCGTGATCGTAATGTTGAATCTGGCAAACTTTCTGTCCAATGGAATGGAACAGTTCTACGTATTCCAGAATGCATTCAACAAGGACTATATTCAGGTTCTGGACCTGTATGTCTACAATCTGGCAATGGGCAACGGCGGTTATTCCCTTTCCGTGGCGGTCAGCATGTTTAAGAGCGTCATCAGTGTAGTACTCCTTTGCGTCGCAAACGGCGTTTCAAAACTGGTGAGAGGTCAAGGCTTTATTTAAGCCCACAGAAACCTGGGAGGAAGAGGATATGGAATATCAGACAGGTATTCAAAAAATCAAAACGGTCAAATATAAAATGAAATCCGGCATAGGCGACAGGATTATAAGTGTCGTTACATACCTTATATATGCGGTGTTTTCTTTCCTGTGCGTCTATCCTTTTTACTATATCCTTATCAATTCGATCAGCGCGAATGACTTGAGTGATAAGGGAAAGGTGCTGTTCTTGCCGCAGGGGATACATTTCTCAAACTATGCAAATGTGCTGAAGATCCCGGATCTTTTCAATGCGCTGAAGGTCTCTGTGGAAAGAACCGTAATAGGTACGATCCTTACGGTTTTATTCGCCGCCTTCCTTGGTTACATGTTTACCAGGGAAACCCTGTGGCACAGGAAATTCTGGTACCGTTTCGTTATAGCGACCATGTATTTCAACGCCGGCATCATACCGTGGTATATAACAATGAAGAATCTCGGGCTGACAAATAATCTCTGGGGCTATATTTGGCCGGTCGTTGTGCAGCCCTTCTATATTGTGCTGTGCAAGACCTTTGTAGAGTCCACTCCGAAAGAACTGCAGGATGCGGCGGAGATTGACGGTGCGGGCACGCTTAAGATCTTTTTCCGGGTCATGCTTCCGATTATCAAGCCAATTCTTGCGACAATTGCGATCTTCGCGGCAGTTGCACAGTGGAATTCCTTTCAGGACACGCTGCTTCTGGTAACGGACAACAAGCTTTTTACACTGCAGTTTGTCCTTTACCAGTATATCAATCAGGCAACCTCTTTGAAAGGCTTGATAAATAATGCCTCGACTACGGCCAACATTGCCGCAAGCCTCGCAAAAGCGCAGACAGCCACCTCGATACGTATGACGGTGACCGTCCTTGTCGTAACGCCGATCATTTTGGTATACCCGATCTTCCAGAGGTTCTTCGTAAAAGGTATTATGATCGGGGCAGTAAAAGGTTAATAAACAATGAAGAAGTACTTCATTGCTTGTTATTGAGTCATCATAATATTAAAGGGAGGTTAGTTTATGGGTCACAAGAAGTTACTATCATTACTGCTGACAACAGTGCTTGTTCTTACAACGGCATTGACAGGATGCGGCAATACCGCAGCTGACAACACAAATGCCAATGCAGCGACTTCTCCTGCCACGACTCCATCCGCGACACCCGAGGCATCGACGGAAAGCACAACTCCTGCCGCCACTCCAACCCTTTCTCATGATAAGCAGCTTACAATCGATATCTATGACGTAGCCGCCAACTTTCAGGGACTGCAAAGCGGTTGGTTCGACAAGGTTGTCAAAGACAAATTCAACCTCGCGCTAAATATCCTGGCTCCGCAGGTAGCCGGCAACGCGTTGTACCAGACGCGTATAAGCTCCGGTAACCTCGGCGATATCGTGCTCCTTGAACCCTCGGATTTTTCTGACTGCGTTCAGAACAAGCTGATCAAGGACATCACCGCTGAAGTCGGAAATTATTCCAACCTGATGACCTACAAGGATCAGCTCGACACATACAACAAGGGTATTCCTACAAATGAAGCAGGAAAAATCTACGGTATCCCCTGCCAGATGACAAATACAGGTCCGACGGCATATTCACAGGATGTTATTTATTCCAGTCCTCAGCTTCGCTGGGATCTGTACAGTGAACTCGGAAGCCCGGATATAGCTGATTTGAACGGTCTTGTTGACGTTCTGGCACAAATGCAGAAGAAGCATCCGAAGAACGATGCCGGCGACAAGTGCTATGCAGTAACACTGTGGCCTGACTGGGACGGTGGCGACAACATGATGGGTATTGCCAATGTCGTTCAGCTGACCACCTGGTACGGTGAAAAGATCAAAGGATCCATAGTTTTGAAACCCGACGGAACTTGGGGCAAGGTTACGGACAAGAACGGCACCTACTTTAAGATGCTTCACTTCCTGTATGATCTGCAGCGGAAGGGTCTTGTCGATCCCGACTCCAAGGATCAGGACTGGAATGCCGTGTATCCCAAGATAACAGCCGGTCGCGTCAATCTGATTTGGTACAGCTGGCAAGGAGGCTTCTGGAATACTCAGGATAAGCTGAAAAAGGGCAACGCGTTTATATTCGTTCCTGTCAAGGATCAGAAATACTATGCAGACGCCGATACATACTATGGCAGCGGCCGTGTATTCGGTGTCGGCTCCGGCGTTGACGACGAGAAGTATGCAAGGATCATGGAATTCCTCGACTGGTATGCAAGTCCGGAAGGCCTGACTTATCAGCATAATGGTATCAAGGATTTCAACTATACTGTCGGTGCTGACGGAAAATTCACCATTAAGAATGAAAACGCTCTGATGGATAACCTGCCTGTTCCCGCGGAATATGGCGGCGGCGGCTACAACGACGGTAACAACGCAATCAACCAGTGGATAGCGGACGCTATCAGCAAGAACCCGAATACCGGCGAACCTTATTCCTACACGTATTGGAGTACTTACAAGGCAGCTACGCAGACGCAGATGAAGAAGGATTGGGCGGCCAAATTCGGTTCTCCCGAGCCTGCACAGTGGATGAAGGACAACAGCGTCCTGCTGGTAAGCCCGAACGTCAGAGTATCGCTGCCAAGCGATCCCAACGATATTGCAGTCGCCCGTAACTCCTGCGAGGAAGTCCTCGAGGAATATTCCTGGAAGATGATTTTCTGCGGCAGCGAATCCAAATTCACTTCTTTGTGGGATGAGATGGTTAAGCAAATGGATGGAAACGGATTTGAGGATGTCGTTAAGTTCGATATGCAAAAATGGCAAATAGAACTTGATGCCAAAAATGCAGCAGCCGGAAAATAATATCCGGGACTTATGCAGTTGCACCCAATAAATAGGACGGCGACACTTTAAACTATGCCATGAAGCCAAAGGCAAGGGAGACGATAATCTCCCCTGCTTTTGCGCTTGTCGATGAGGGCTTCTCTTTATTTAGCCCGTGTATCTTCAGCCATGCAGCTCCAATATCTTCTCGTCAATCCTCCGAACAACGCCGTGGGTATAAGCATCAAAATATTTGAGCCAGAAACCATAGGCAGTCGGGTTGATGCTTTCAAAATCCACGCCGAGTCTTGTATATTTATTCGTTTTCAGTTTCTGTATCAGCATACTCAGCAACTTTTGATTTAAACCTTTACCACGGTGTTCCGGTAAGCAATATGCCCCTTTGACATGCAAATACCCCGGTGTGTTGCATATGAAGTTTTCCCCGTCAAGCTCTGCCCTGACAAACGCTACGATCCGCCCTTCATACTTCGCAGTAAAACAAACGGATTGGAGGTGCTCATACTCCTTCAAAAATACAGCTTCACTTTCTTTTGCCCTGAACATAAAAAACGGGCTGCCGATATAGCTTTCATCAAGCATGTTTTCCAGCGGCAAAATATCCAAGATCTCTTTCGGTGCAAGCTCGGAGAAAGAATAACCTTCGCATAACGGCGCGATAATCTCATCCATTCCGCGGATTGCATCAACGCAACGCAGGCCGAAACCGTAACGGAAGAACTGCTCCAGGACTTCTCTGTCATGGGCGTATAGGCATACGGCGTGGCTGGATGCTCCCGCACGCACCCATTTTTCACCCGCCGCTTGATACAAGCGAGCATAAATCTTTGCTTTGTTTTCGCCGATTGCGCCATTTGCGCCCATCGGTGAAAACACGCCTGTCGCGTCGGTTGAGCCGAAAGCGTTTTTGAACGGCGGTACGCTGCACAGGAACCCGATCATTGTGTCGCCTTCAAACGCAGTTACACCAAGACCGTTTTCAGCATATAGCTTCAGGTCCGGCAGCCTGTCAACTGGAGGCAGGACGGAAACGAAGCCGCGCTCCTCCTCATAGCCTTGCTTTGCAAGCTGTACCGCCGCTTCTATGTGGTCGTGCGTAAAATCAACGATTTGCATCCGTATACTCCCCTTCATCCCAAATCCGGCCATACTCTTTCATAGTGGCTCGGATAATGCTCTTAGCATCTCTTTTTTCATAGATTTTTTGAAGCGGTCATCCACACTGTGATCCCTGCCGATACCGAGTTCGTGGCAATCCAGGAATCCCATTTTCTTTTTATAGACAACATCAAATTCATTATATGAGTGCTTCCAAGCACTTTCAACGGAGGTTTTAATTTATAGTTGTTTTATCCAATCGGGTAGTATTGGACTACGTTTATGATTACGGACTTGTCCGCCCTGATTCAGCCTTTTATACAGTTTCTTCCTACTACCAAGTATACAGCGGTCTTTCACCGTCAAGCTACGCGCCATACGGCTGGAAAGCCAGGAAAAGAAAGAGTCGTATGTGAAATGTATGGAATCAGCATTGACGAAAGTATGGGATCGGATGAATTCGAGTATCTGGTCGCAGACAATTACAACCCGGCCGCAGAAATACCGGAAGGCTTTGTTACAAAGGTTATTCCCGCGTACACCTGGGCTGTATTTGCCTGCACAGGCGGAATGCCCCAGTCCTTACAGGATGTAAACAAAAGATTTTTTCGGAATGGCTGTCGGGTATTCACGTAAGGCCCACACACAGCGGTAGATGTTACCGCAGATGAAATGGCCGGTGTTGAATTTTATAACGGAGGGTGCGAACATATCGAGGCACGCCAACTTTTATTAAAGCAGTTTGTTCACTGCATTTATAAATACATCAGGATGAAAACGGTGAATGTCATGATTGGAGGACAATTCAATCAGTTCGCAATTCCCTATCAATTTAACGGCTTTTCTTGCCTGTTCGTCTGACGAAGCCGCCATAAGAATCCCATCTTTCGTATAAGAATCCTTCGCATGCAGGAAAACTGTTGTAACTTTGATATTACTCATCAACGTTTCATGAGCGATTCCACTGTGCCAAGAATAATCATAAAAATGCTCTCCAAACCGGAAATCATACTCCCGGATATGTAAGAACATAAAATTTATAGACTCTGGCATAAAGAAAAACTGTACCGGCTCGTTCGGGCGCTTTTTGTAATATTGCTGCGCGTAATTTGACAGTCCGCCCATAGACGAAGACATATAAAGCTTGCCCCAGAGACAGTTTCTCAAATAATAAGCTTCCCAACATTCCGACTGATCTGAATTAATATAATCATACATCGTTTTATATGTGTCTTGATATGCAAAAGTCTTTTCGAAGTTCCCTTCTTCCGTCGAAAACACAGGGGGATCCTCCAATACAGCGCCAACTATCTTGTCACCGCCATATGCTGCAACATACGAAGCAAGCAAACCGCCGGAGGAATGACCGGAAACAACGGTTTGTTCCTTAATAACGTTGTTAACAAACCAGATCAAGTCTTTGCCATTTGCGTCTAGATAGTATTTTGACGTATCGTGTGAAGATTTACCGTGACCATAGCAATCCACCGCAAACACATGCCATTTTTTACTTAGTTCAGGAAGCACTTTGGTATAATCCTGCCATGCGCCCGTCTGCCCGTGTATAAGCAAAAGAGCCTTCCCATTATTGGGTCCTTCCGCATAATTGATAATAGAATCGTCGTCCAAGGTAACCTGCTTTTCTTGAAAGCCCGCATCAATTGTTTTCTGATAATCCTTCTGCCAATAGTGTGTACATTGATAACAATACACCCCGCCAATTATCACAATTAGCAGAACTATACACCCGATGACAATTCCGGATATTCTAAAAAATCTTTTTAATGCTCTCATATTGAATCCCCTTTATAAATAGCAAATTTCTATTGAAGTTAAATACTCTTATTCCTATTCATTCTTGCTTTCTGATATTTCTCCATCAAAAATTGTTGAGGCAAGCTTAATAAACATTGATTTTGGCGGAATGGCAATGCCTTTTTCCTTATCGGCTAAAACGATAATTGAATCGCCGGGCTTAATATCAAAAATGTCTCTGGCTTCCTTGGGAATAACAAACTGGCCTTTTTCGCCGATCTTTACGGTCCATGCATATTTTCCGTTTTTTCCATTAACGTGTTTCATAGTATGCCCTCCATTGCGAATTACGATTAATATGATAAGTATGATTTGTATGATTAATATAACTAAGATTATACTCTTATACTGCTAATTCTCAAGATAAAGTAAGACAAAAGGACTTAAACCACAAGGGTTCAAGTCCTTTTGTACCGTTATCGCGTGAGACGTTAGGTAAAAAAGATGCGACGCAAAAAACTTCGAAAATTTTTCTTGCATGTGACGTTACGTCATATACTATAATACAGATAATCCTTTTAGCAAGAGGAAACCATTGAAGACGTGGAGATATCAGAAAAGATGAACGAATATCGGTTTTCTATTGGAAAAATGGCGAGCCTATGCGGTATCACTGTGCGTACACTCCAGTATTACGACCAGAGCGGGCTGTTGCACGCCTCACTGACCGAGGGAGGTCGGCGAATGTACACACACGAAGATCTTTTAAGACTCCAGCAGATTCTGTTTTTGAAGTCGCTCGGCTTTCCGCTCGGTGAGATTGGTAGCAAGCTTCTCAACGAAAATAGCTCTGCCAATCTTGAAAAGATCTTTACCCGGCAGCGAGAGATTCTACTGCAGCAGATGGAGAACCTGCAAAAGATTATTGACACTCTTGGTATCGCTGTCGACGATGCACGGCAGGGCCGCGAGATCAGCCTCGAAAGGTTGATGACCATTCTGGAACTGATGAAGGAGGGCAAACCCTACACCTTCATCGTGCGCTATTTAAGCGATGATCAGTTCAAAAGCATCGCTGAGCAGTTTGAACGTTCCGACAAATATCAGGCATTCGCGGATAACGCGTCAGGAATGTTCATGCGGCTCGAAGAACTTTTGGGGCAGGGTGCCGATCCTGAAGGTCCGGAGGGGCAGGAACTTGCGTGTCACTGGTGGGAAATGGTGTGCGAGTTCAGCGCCGGCAACCGCGAAATGCTGCGCACATTAATTTCCTCGGGTAGGGACATGGCTAACTGGCCAAGAGAGACGGAGCATCTGCGCCAGATGCTGCAGAATTTTCTTGCTCCGGCTCTCGATACATATTTCAGACGAAACGGAATTTCTATTTTTGAAGATGAGGAGGTTTAGACTCATGAATGATGAAGCAGCGGTATCCATAAGGGGATTTGTAAAACGGTATGGCTCCTTCGTAGCGATCAATGGTATTGATTTAGATGTGCAGCGCGGTGAGGTGTTTGGCTTGCTCGGTGCAAACGGAGCAGGAAAAACTACCACCTTCGAATGCCTTGAAGGGCTGCGTTCGGTCAGCAGCGGGGAATTGCGCATTGCCGGCTGCAATCCGCAGACCGAAAGGCGCACATTACGCAAAAAGCTCGGCGTACAACTCCAATCGTCCTCACTGCCTGACAATATCCGCGTGAGCGAAGCAATCGACCTTGTCTGCTCCTGGCATGCCCTACCCGTACCCGATGAACTAATTGAAAAATTTGAAATGAAGGAGTTGCTTAAAAAGCAATACCATCAGCTTTCCACCGGGCAGAAGCGGCGTGTGAATCTTGTGCTGGCACTGTGCAATCGGCCCGAGGTGCTGGTGCTCGACGAACCGACCGCCGGGCTTGACGTGCAAAGCCGTGCGCAGCTTCACGATGAGATCCGTGCGATTAGGGCGCAGGGGGTGACGGTGCTGCTTGCCACCCACGACATGGCCGAGGCAGAAACCCTATGCGACCGCATCGCCATCCTTGTGGGCGGAAAGATTGCAGTCTGTGGCACACCGGAAGAAATTACGGCGGCCGGCAGACAGAACACCCTCGTGCGGCTGCGCACATCGCACGGCTCCCTGCTACCGGGCGGCAACGTGGGTACAGCGGTGTTCGTGGGTGAAAAGGACGGCTATCTTGAATGGGAATGTCGCTCGGCCGCCGATGCAGTTATCGAAATTCTCGGACATGTGCGAGATGCCGGGGACACGGTGGAGGATCTGAGGGTTGAACGTCCCTCGCTTGAGGAGCGATTCCTGGAAGTAGTGAAAGAGGGTGAATTAAAATGAAGGCGTTTTTCAAATACCTTGGTATTCAGTTTCGGATGGATCTGCGCAACAATGGCATCCTGATGACATATTATCTGGTACCGCTGCTGTTCTTTATCGTGATTGGGCTGGTCTTTTCATCGGTCAACCCTGGTATGAAGCCAACCCTCGCCGCGACGATGAGTATTTTTGCCGTCACAATGGGTGGGGTTATGGGCACACCCATCCCAATTGTCAAGGCGCGTGAATCCGGTACGCTGCGCTCTTTCCGCGTAAACGGCATACCCGACGTAGCCGTGCTATCAGTTCAAGCGCTCAGTGCTCTGCTGCATTTGCTCATTGTCTGTATAATCATCTATTTTGTCTCGCCGGTGTTACTACATTCGTCGATGCCGAAATATCCCGTTCCCTATGCGGCAACCCTGCTCGTCTTCATAGTGGTCACTATCGCGATGGGACTGCTGATCGGCAGTGTGGCACGCAGCCAGTCAATGGCAAGTATGCTGTCGATGGTTGTGTTCTTACCGACTATGATGCTGAGCGGCGTCATGTTCCCTGCCTCTATGTTGCCACAGGGGTTTCGATGGGTGGGGCGATTATTCCCGGCTACCCACGCTATACAGGCGATCACAGGGTTTGCCTACGGTTTTAAACCCGACTTCAACCCCGTCCTTGCCCTCTGTGTGCTCGCGGGAACGGGTCTCATCGTGCTGGCGATCGCCGTCCGGCGTTTCGGCAGTATCCGTCAGAGCGAGGAAATGTGAGCGTCCCACAGCTTATGCTCGAATCTACCAGAAGTATCGAACTTTTCTTCCTGCTGAACGGGTTAACTCAAAAAATATATTTTCAAAACGCCGAGAAGCCTTGAAAACCAAGGCTTTTCAGATAAACTGCGGTAGAGATGAGGGGGATCGAACCCCTTACCTCTTGACTGCCAGTCAAGTGCACTCCCGATATTTCGGGCGTGCACCCCCCAAGAACCATAAGATATTAAATCTCTCTATACGCAATGTTTACCGGGAAAAATGACCTTCCCTTCCTTTATCCCGCTGCTGTCGAACGATTCTCTTCAGCGAAAATTCGGTATTGTCGGCATTCAACCCATCGCTAACCTCAGCAGGGTGTGCTGCGCCTTTATTCGTTCAAATAGAGATTTACCTTGTCATTTAAATTTCTTGCAGCTTGTTCTGCAGTTACCCTGCCTTCCATATACCGGCTTACCTCATCCCGGATCATATCAAAAACAGCTTCGTCGGCAAGCTCACACTGTTTCACACTGGATACCAGTTCCCTGGCCCTTTCAACAAGCTTGCCGGGCAGTGAGGTACTCTTAATTGTCCTGGCAGTGCCGGCGGTTATAGAAGTAAAGTTCATAACGCCTTCCTTGCCGGAAAACCTGTTAAGCTGCTCATTATAAACCTTATTGTTTACAGGTATTCCGTTACATTCTTTTTGATATGTGCCTGTAAGCAGTTCCTTCATAAATTCATATCAGGCTTCCTTACTGCCGCTGTTTGAATTAATTCCGGCCAGACAGGAGGGATAGGCCGCAGCCGCAGAATCTTTGTTTAAGGACGGCATACGGAACAGTTCCAGGGCTTCACCCAGGTCTTGTAACGCAATTGAATTAGTAAACAGAAGATTTTCCGGATTTAATATGTTCGAATCCTTACCCATTGAAAGTTTTCCGTTTTTCATCAGCGAAATGTCATCCTGTCCGTATCTTTCCTGTATCTCTTCCGGCATACAGCAGTTATTGCATATTTCCCTGTAAACTTTTAAAAGCCTTACAAAATCGGGAGAGTTGAAGAAAACCTGCCTTTTTTCATAATCAATCAGCTTTAAGCCGCTGCCGATTATTACTTCTTTTAACTGCAGGCTAGTCAGAAAGTACTTATTCTTTTCCATATCAGAGTAACCGTTTGTTATGGACCTGATCCCGTCCCAGCTCCAGTCTCCGCCTTCAAGGCTGATGTTTCCGCTTTTAGAAATTCCCGGTGTCGTATACAGCGTCGACAGGTTGTATTCAAGAGGCACAACGTATCTTTTGCCGTTAAGGACTCCACAGTCAAAAACCTTGCGGTTCAGCTCGGAATAATCAAACTCGCTGTCATTCCTGATAAAAGCTTCCATATCGCAGAACACTCCGCTGTTAATCATCTTACGGATTGTCGGCAGATCCCTGTCATTAAAAAGTACTATATCCGGGCCTTCCCCTGCCAGAATTTCAGTGGAAAGTCTTTTTCTGTATTCATCACGGTCCTCGAAGGCGGTAACACGTATAACCGAATTATCATTGCCCCGGTTATATTCTTCCACTGCATTCATCGCATTTTTATTATAATCCATGAGATATATCTTCAGTTCTTTTTTCTCAACCATTTTCAATCCATCCTCTGCGCCGTTCCTTTCAGCAGCTTTAAGTATATTCCCCTTTTCAATATCTGCTTCGGCCTGCAGCGCACCTATTCTTTCCGTTATCCAAGCCACCGCCTGATCAAGGGAGAGCTTGCCGCCTGCAAGCCTGCCGGCTTCCTCTTTGACGATAGCGTTCGCTACGGTATCTTCAAGTCCGGCCGAGCTTATCCCGGATATGATTCTGTTCAGTTCGGCCCAAAGGTGCTCCGGTAATGTTTTTTCCCTGTCCCTCCATGCATTTCTGTTTACCGGTAAACTCATGAAACCGTTTTTCTGTACTTCTTCACCAAGCAGCATTTTAACATATTTAAGAGCCGCTTCCTTGTTTTTGCAGTTTGCGCTTATACCCACCACCGATCAGGATAGGCGGCAATACCGTCTTTTGACGGATAAGGCAACAACGCCGGTACCGCAGTTTTTGATATCGATGTACAGAGAGCCCACAAATCCTTTACGAAGGTGGTATTCACATCCGACATCAGAATTTCCGAATCGAACAGCTTTTTTGCTTTCTTTTCGTTAGCAGTCTCATTCCCATTCGGGCTGCTGCAAAAGAATACTTACCAAAATGATAAACCAAAGTTTTCCCGAGGCGGTTTTCAGTAATAACTACGGGACAGGCAACGTCCGCCATCCGTTACCGTCGACTTTACATGATAAGTATGGTCGGCCAGAGCAGACCCTGTTGTTAGGATCTGGATCCAATTGCCTACCGAATCGACAATTGTCAAACCTAAGGAAATTCCGTCCAGATAAACCGTACGACTCCCGAATATTTGCACTTTTACAGGAAAAGCTAATATCAAATGGAGGGTTTTATGAAGGCTGTAATATATGAAGGGATAAAGGAGGGTATGACGGCGGACAGGCGGAATACCTTAGAGTACCTTATGCCAATGTCGGGCAGACAGTTATACCGGAGGAATTAACTGATGAGCAGGGAGCATGCAAAAAAATACAATAAAGTAGAAGTTATAAACTTCGGACAACATGACAACGTAGGAGAATATATAGAAGAAATAACGCACGGAGGCGCAGATGTCGGTTATTGATTGTGTCGGGATGGACGGTAAAATGACAACCTTTGAAATGATTGAAACTGCTCTTAAACTTCAGGGCGGCTCCAAGTCGGCTATTGAAATTTCAACCCAGGTGGTCAGAAAAGGTGGAACTGTTTCAATGATTGGTGTATATGGTGCAAGGTATAATATGTTTCCATTGGGTGACTTCTTTTCAAGAAACATTACCTTGAAGATGGGACAGTGCCCGGCACATACTTATGTTGGAAGAATTCTGGATTTAATTAAAGATAGAAAATTCGATGCTACATATATCATAACACATAGGCTTTCCTTGGACAAAGGAGAATATGCGTATTCCATTTTTGATGAGAAAAAGGATAATTGCATTAAGGTAGTTTTAAAACCATGATCATTTAAATGAAAGGCAGCGTATGGAAGTAAGAGAAAACATAATGGTCCCCTTGGGGTATGGCAAATTTGTTCGATCAGATAAAATAGTAAGTCTTGAACCCATAGAAAACGAAAGAGGCCCCGGAAGAAGGACTATAGTATATATTGAAGATATAAAATCTCCAATAATCGCATCAAGAACAGAAAATTCTATTCTTGCAAATATGGTCGAAATCCCCAGGGAAGAGCTTGAGGCAGCATCCGCCCTGGAACTGTTAAAAGATATACGGGACGATATATTACAAATCGGACCGATGCTTAGGAAAAGCATAAAAAAGGAGGCTGAATTCGATATTGACAAAATTGAAAAGAGGATAGATGAAATACTAAAGCATGAAATAGAGTTCGATGTAATTCAATAGCTTCAAAATGAGTAAGCAAGGAACTAAATAACAATTGGAGAGCAAAATGATAAACAAAATACTTAAGGGATTATCAAAGCTGACTGCAGGATCCCAGGAGGTAACACCGGATATATTACTGCTGCAGTTTACCATCGTCAATGCTTGCATAGTCGGTGAAGCCAAGGAGTGGGTTCTCGTTGATACCGGACTTGAGAGTACCGACGATTTTATATTGGAATCCGTTCGTTACCGCTTTGGAGAAAACAGCCGTCCAAAGGCGATAGTACTGACGCATGGGCATTTCGATCATGTCGGCTCAGTCGGCAAGTTGGCTGAGCAATGGGATGTACCGGTCTATGTCCATGAATTGGAGCTGCCCTATGTTACCGGAAAGAGGGATTATCCCGTAGGTGATTCTACTGTCGATGAAGGTCTGGTAGCTAAAATGTCACCCCATTTTCCGCATAAGAGTATCCAGCTTGGCTATCGTGCAGCTGCACTCCCCCCTGATGGAAATGTGCCCGGCATGCCGGCGTGGAGATGGATTCATACACCTGGTCATACGGAAGGGCATGTTTCATTTTTCAGAGAAACGGATAAAATACTCATTGTTGGCGATGCATTTACTACAACAAAGCAGGAGTCACTAACTTCCGTTTTAACGCAACATGAGCAGATAAAAGGCCCCCCTGCATATCTTACCACAGACTGGGATGCGGCAAAAATGTCGGTAGAGCGTCTTAATAGATTGAACCCAAGCATAGCTATTCCCAGCCATGGTTTACCCTTAAAGGGGGACGAATTATCAAGACATTTGGATATGTTGATACACGATTTCGGAGAAATAGCAGTTCCGGATCGTGGACGTTTTGTGGATTTCCGGAATTAGGTATCAGCTTCTTTCAAACATTTTAAGCAATCGTAGATAATGATTCGCTTCACGTAATACATGATCACCCAGCAGCGGAATAATGATCGATCTTACTTTACATGCAAGAATACCCTGCGTGCCTTGCGCTTTGAAGTTCCGTAAATCCTCAGTTGACTTTAAGCTTTCGTCAGTAACTTTAGCCAGCGGAGCGGTCGCATCCATTGCCGCCTTGGCCTCTGCTGTCAATTGATCAGACTCATTTCCGAAGTTATTAGCTTGACTGATTAAATTGTCCTCCGTGGGGTCAAGCAATCCCCGAATAAACTTAGCATGTTCCGCCATTTGCCTGTTCCAGAAAAATTCCTGTTCGTAGGCTTCTCTTTCCAGACTTATCTCTTCCCTGTTTTGAAGTCTTCTAAGCTGCAGAAGATATAATTCTGCCTCACGGGTTATGTGTACGATCAACAAGGGATAATTAAATGTAAACATTTTGCAGCTTAATACGTTAGATAAAACATTTGTTTTAAACTGTATTAGCGCAGCAGTTGCATTTATTGGGACTCCTATTGATTCAGTCCTTTGCCTCTCGGCTGTAGAGTCGAAAGAGGTCGGCTTCGGCCTTCCTCTGTCCGCTCGACCAAACGGACCGTGCAGTTTTCCCGCAGTCCGCTTTCTCATAACAATACTAAGTTAGAACAGGTTTCTTCCCAAGTCCAGGTATTAATTGTATAAGGTTAACTAATTCATACTCACCATAGAGTCTTTTAGAAACGTAGATAGCTTTATCAAAGCAGGCATCACAAAGGGTAATATTCTTGAAATCGGCCCGGGGCCGGGATACATCGGCCTGGAATGGTTTAAAAAATGTCCTGATTCCGCGCTTACCGGATGCGAAATCAGCCTGGAAATGATCAGGCTGGCAGAAAAGAACGCCCGCGATTATGGTTTTGAGTCAAGAGCGCATTATGTGGAGGGCAACTGCATGCGGATGCCGTTTCCTGATGCTTCTTTTGATGCCGTTTTTTCGAATGGCTCGCTTCATGAATGGGAAGACCCGATCTTGGTCTTTGATGAGATAAACAGAGTGCTGAAGCCGGAAGGGCTTTTCTGTGTCACCGATATGCGGCGGGATGTCAGTTCTCTAATTAAATGGATGATCTATGCTGCAACTAAACCGAAGGAAATACGCCCCGGGTTTTTAAGTTCCCTGAATGCGTCCTATACGGTCGATGAGATTATTAATATACTGAACCGATCGGCCTTGAAAAACGCTACGGTAAACAGTGAATTCTTCGGCTTATGCATTTCGGGTAAAAAACTATTTCCTGACCGCAGTCACGATACTATGTGGAAAGAAATTGGAGCAGATTTCCCTTTTCCAGCCCAAAACAAAAACCTTCGTCGCTTTTTGATACTGATTCAACCAATTTCTTTTCTCCTTGATACAGGTTTTCATGATTGATCACAGATGAATAAATGAAATCGAATACAATTTTGCTTTCTTTTCCGGTAAAATCCCGGATTATTTTAAATAAACTATCAATAGATTCGGACTGTAGGTACTTTCCCTTGTTTTTCCCAAGATTAGCTTTAAGCCGTTTAACGGAAAACGGTTTGCCGTGCGCGGGATATATCGTTTTTGCGCTCGCCGCGATGATTTTCCGCCAGCTTCTGTAGTATTCGTCAATGTCGCATATAAAAATCACGCCGTTTTTCGTGCCCGCGAACTGAAGCATGCTTGCGGCGGCGTCCCCAACCAGGCAGTCACCATCGTCAAACAGGATGGAAACCGAATCCACCGTATGGCCCAGCGTCATGATGATTTTGCCTTCCAGAGGGATACCAATACCGTTGAGCCTGATATCCCTGTCAACCAAAATATCGCATTCCCTTGCGATGTAGGGCGTAAACTTCAGGTTCTTCGACTTGTCAATTTTCTTTCTCAGTATCACGGAGAGATAAAACTGCTTGCGGCGGATCAGCCACGCAATACGTTTGTTTAAAAGCCCGCCGCCGTGCGTTTGATCGTTTTCGCCTTTTGAAATCAAATCTTTGCTCAGTTGAGACATGACGATTCTGATAGAACTGTTTTCACGCAGAATATCATGCAGCAGCCCGCAATGGTCATCATGATGATGTGTCAGTATAATATGGCTGATCATAGAGAATTCAACTCCGGCTTTTTTAAGCCCTGTTTGGAAAAGCTCCCAATCTTCTTCGTAGCCCGTATCGATCAGTACATACTGCTCTCCAGCCTTTATCAAAAAGCAATTGGTCACACTTAGTTTTATAGGGATAATATCCATCAGCAAAGCACCTTCTATGGTAATTATTTTTCAGCAGCCCATTTTCTTCACATCTCAATTTTCGGGAATGGGTCAAATCCCTGAGCCTTGCCCATATTACTGAGCATCTCGCAAGGAAAATCGGGACATTCCCCGCAATGGTTCAGTTTTCTACTCTCACAGCAGGATTTTACTCCGCATTCACCGCCCCAAAAAGGCTTCTCCATCAGCAGGCAGCCCTTACAATAAACGGCTTCCTTCCTTTCACAACTGTTGCAGCGTACTCCACATCGTGATTCAAACATATCTTAGCCCTCCAATATCGTTTTTGAGTTTCTATCTTATGAAGCCTTTTGTCCGGCCTTCCTGCACCGCGAGCATCCGGGACGAAACCCCTAGCTTGCCGTATATGCTAAGTACGTGTGTTTTTACCGTGGCTTGTGAGATACAGAGCTTATTGGCAATCTCGCGGTTGGTTATCCCGAATGACAGCTCGGTCAGCACCTCGAGTTCTCGTGCCGAAAGCGAATCAGTTCCCTTTGCAGCGGAGCCGGAATAGCCGCAGGCAATCAGCGCATCGTGTAAAAAAGCCTCTTCAGATTCGGTCAAAGAATTCTTTCCTGTCGCTTGCGTGGATAGCTCCTGCATTAAAGGTAAAAGAGTAGTGCGATCCAGATAAAACGGCATTATAATACGATCCTTATGCGCATAGTGGACAGTCTCACGCAGCAGATTCAAAATCTCCCGACGTTTGTTTTCCTGCTCACCGTTATGTATCAGCATAAATACTTTTAGTAATCCGGCTTCCACCAGACTCAGCCTGTTTTTATGCAGCCGTGAAAAAGTCAGCACTTCGTCCGTTTCCCTGAAGGCCTCCACAACTTCGCCCCGCTTAAAAAGCAGCCGGGCACGCAGGAGTCTCATAAATGGTTGATATCGATAATCCTCCGCGGCTTCCAGCTCTTTCAGGAATTCGTCAGCCAGCTTTGACGGAAGCCTGCCCGCGCAGCCGAGCTCGAGGACCAGACGTCCCAGCGTAAGCACACTGAAAGCCGGATGCTCGGATTGCATTCCTTCGACATAAGCGGCTCCAGCCTCATCATCGCCGGATAAAAATTTCATCTCAGCTTCGTGGTATGTCAGTGTTATATCCATGATGTCGACGCGGATTCGCTGCTCTTCCAGCAGTGCTCTGGCCTGATTAAGCATATCCGCCGCTTTGTCAAGCTCCATCCTGAGCATATAGACGCCGGTCAGGCCGATATAGTAGTTAGTACCCATTCCGGACAGCATCAGGGGCGATTTGAGAAATTCCTTAGACCGATCATAACAGGAAAGGCTGTCGTTAAGTCGGCCTATTTCTTCATAAACCTGTGCCAGCTGGTTATAAGCGAAGAAGTCAATGAAGATATTCGCGCCGGCGGAGGTTCGGATCGCTGCTTTGATACAACTTTCCGCTTCTTCATACTGCATCCGCGCCATTAGCGCCGCCGAGTTTTCCACCAAAATCATTGCTTTTGCCACAGGGCCGAAGGGTATGCCTTCAATCTGTTCGGCTGTCAGTGCATGGTACTGCGGAAGAATACCGTCGCCGTTTGATATGTAAGCCTCAGCAAACTGAACGGCTCGGAAAACATCGGAATCACCATAATGTTTCCTGAATTCTTCAAACAGCACACGGCACCTGTCGATGTTCAGAGTGCCAATATTATAAATAAAGCACTGGGCGGCGAGATCCGCGTCCTTTATCAGAAGCTCTGTCGGAACCTTGTCGAGATAGCCCCAGGCCTCGATCCTGCCGCCCATTGAATGGGCGATACGGAGAACGTCATCGTAATCCTCGGCCTCGCAGAATTCCCGCAAAGCCTCCTCACAGTCGCCCTGCTGTTCAAAAGCCTCGGCGGCTTTCTTGTAGAGTTTCTGCTTTTGCTCCTCCGGCAAGCGCTGAAACTGATGTGTCAGGTAATCAGAAAGAATGTTGTGATAGCGGTACACGCCGCCTTTTACATCCACGCAGATGATAAGTAGATTTTTATTGACAAGTACATCTATCATCCGGTCAAAGTCAGCTTTTGTCATATGGTCAAAGAACGCGGCGCAAATGTGCGCGTTGAAATAAGAAAGAAAGCCTGTTCCGATCAGGAAATCCCGCTCACGCGGTGTCAGCGATTCAAAAAGCTCGCGATTCAGGTATTCCGCGGCGATACCCCCACCCGCGCGAAGCAATTCACCGGAGTGCCCTCCAACAGCTCCCGCCGCCGCTGCAAGCTGCAAACCGCCGATCCAACCGTCAGCATATGCGTTGAGCCGATTAAGCTCCTCGTCATCTCCGGGGAGGCATAGTGTATTTTTTAAAAACGACATACCTTCTTCAGGCGTCAGCTGCATTTGCTTCCCGTCAATAAACAGGAGCCTTCCAGACATGGCTAACGGTCCAAGATAGACCGGCGGGTCCTCACGGGAAAGCATGAAGATATGAAAATTGGAGGGCATGGCTCCAATGAAGAATTCCAGAGTACGAACGAGCGAAGTATCACCGACGCAGTGGACATCGTCAAGCACTATGTAATAATCCTCGCTGCCGTAAATCCTGTTGATAAGCAGGGTCAGCAGTCTTTCCATATGAGAGGCGTCCGGAGCTGAACGCATCAGGTCAAGATAGCTTTCACCGTCGTCCAATAATGTGCTGACAGCCGCGAAAAAATACAGCCAGAAGGAATAAACATTGGTATTAGAGGCGTCGAGCGACACCCAGCAGACGTTTTTCAGCCCTGTTTTATGGATAAATGAAGACAACAGCGTCGTTTTCCCAGTCCCCGCCCCTCCGCGCACGAAAATCACACCAATGTCGGCGCACTGCGAGAGCTTCTCAAACAAAGCCCCACGTACCACATAGTTTTTCCGCGGCGCGGGTATTTTCAGTTTTGTGGAAAGAAGCAGTGTGTCCGAGGGGAAATCCATAGTAACCACCTTGTAATTATGCTTTGTATCAATTTTATGCCCTAATGTATGTTCTGACAAGTGTAGTCTGACATATCACACTTTTTTCACATACATCCGCCGCAAAACAACGCAGGAAAACACAAACAGGACAAGCGAAAAAGCAACGACATAGATCATTGACCCCATATGCTCTGTCGCGGTGCCGTTTTGCAGATACTGCGCGAAGTCCATCAGATCCTTCTGAGGGATCAGCTTAATGATTTTGTCAAGCACAGAGTTGTTTTTGCTGAACGCGTAAAAGCTGCCCGCCAGAACCGATGTCAGCACTGTTACGGAATTGCCCAGCATGTTTGCGTTATCGGGCTTTTTAATCAGAGTGTTCAGCAGCAGCGCAAATGAAATACCGAGGAAGGCTAGCGCCGCCATTAGACCGGCGTACTGCAAAAGCGAAAAGCCGATATTCCAGCCGCAGAGCTTCAAAACGACAAGCAGCAGATATTCCGGCAGAAGCATGGACAGGCAGTAGACGCAGTGCGCTGCGAGATACCATACAAACGAGGCCGGAGCGGCGGCGATCCGCTGAAGCTGTCCCTGTTCCTTGTCGTCGGCAAAGGCAAACAAATTGAAAAAGGCAATCATAAGCAGGAACATCATCATAAAGCCAATAATGTTCACGCCAACACCGCGCTCTGTCTGGGAGCCGGATATATCGGCATTGGGATTGTTTAGCAGCATCAGCAGCGTGTTTTTGAAGTCGTCGTTACGAAGTGTTTCAATCCGATAGTTCCCGTCGCTGTCAACTGTGACATACGCGTCGTACTTCTGCTTGACGAGGTTGGAAATCGGAGGCTTTTCAGCCATGACGGTCACATCCAGCGCTTTTGAACTCTGGGGCACGACAGATGCGCTCTGCGATATAAAGACAATATGTGCCTTTACCTGCTGTGTTCCGGTAATGTAGACAGCAAAAACAACGAAACACATCGTGATTACAGTGAAGACGGCTATCGACGCAATACGCGGGATAACACGCAGATAATCATTTTTTAGTACATTAAAAAAGGTTTTCATACGTAATCCTCCGTTCTAAAAAAGAAGCGGCAGCCCAATACGAGCAATACCGAAACGACAGACGCGCCAATAAATACAGGCCAGAAGAGCGCGAGGCTGTTGTCACAGGAAATTGCGAAGAAAGCGTCGTTGAGCCATTTGACCGGTGATAGCTTTGAGATAAAGGCAAGCGCTCCGCCCATTCCGTCGAACGAGAAAAAGGTTCCACCAAGAACACAGAGCACGCTGATTGTTAAGCTCAGCAGAGTGCTGGTGGTTTCCTCGCAGTGAAAGATACAGCAGAAAAAGGTTCCCAGCGCGGCCGCCGCGAATTCGACAGGCGCCATAAGCAGAATAAAGAATATCGGCTGTATTCCTAATGTGATTTTCAGAATTGGGCAGAGAACGGCAAGTAATAAAAGATGCAGAATGTAATCAAATACGAAAGATGACAGTATCTTTGAAAAATAGATCGGAAAGCTTCCCGCCGGGGAATAGATGATCCGGAGATTCGGTCGCTTGATGTCACGTTCCATAAAGCAGTTGGAGGCTGTCATGGCTCCGTTCAGTATCCCATAAATAAGTAGAGTCACCATATAGTATTGATAGGCATCCTTTATGTCGGCATAATTGCCGCCGGTTAAAAAGCCCATGATCAAAATGAGAAGCGCCGCGAATAAAGTGTTGTACCCGACAAGGACAGGATTTTTAAAGAGATTTATCATGTCCATTTTAAAAATTGATGAAAATCGTTGCATTCTTGTTCCTCCTCCCGTTCAATCGCGCAGCTTACGGCCTGTCAGCTTCAAAAAGACCATTTCCAGGCTGGCATTCTCGCTGGTAATATTGCGTATTTTTTCGCCCCGGTTACTGAGCAGGGCAATAATGCGGTCAAGGTTTTCAATACCCTTGAGCGACGTGATTTCAATGATGCTGCCGTCAATTTTCGCAGCTTTCACACCCTCTACGGAGAAAAAGTCGTCGTGCGAAATGCTGCCGTTTTCTTCGACTTCTATGATATACCGTTTTTCGTTCTGGATTTCTTCCTTGAGGCTTTCCTTTGTACCCTCGGCGATGATGGCGCCGTGATCCATGATGATGATACGGGACGAGATCACCTCGACTTCTTCCATGTAATGAGTTGTGTAAATCACCGTCATGCCGTTATCGCGAAGCTTTTTTATGGATTCGAGGATGTAATTGCGGCTTTGCGGGTCGATCCCGACGGTTGGCTCATCCATTATAACCAGTTCAGGGTGATGTGCGATGGCACAGGCAATATTGAGCCGCCGCTTCATCCCGCCGGAAAACGTCTTGACCTTATCATGCCTGCGGTCGTCAAGTCCCGCAAATACAAGCGCTTCGTCAACCGCCTTTTTTAGCTCATTACCATAAAGCCCGTAAAGTGACGCAAAAAAGCTCAGATTACGCTCCGCGCTCAGTTCATCATACAAAGCCACATCCTGCGGTACAATACCCAATGCCTGCTTGTAGGCACGCAGTTGGCGGCTGATAGGCTTGCCTTTGAATTTGATCTCACCACTGCCGCTGCCGAGTGCAGCGGTGAGAATATTGATCGTCGTGGTTTTCCCCGCGCCGTTTGGTCCTAGGATGCACAGCACTTCTCCGCGATGTACATCGAAACTGATTTCATTGAGTACTTTGTTTTCCTTGAAGCTTTTTGTCAAATGACTGATGCTTAATAGTGTTTCCATATAATCATCTCCTGAATCCTATCATAAGGCATCAGCCAAATAAAAAAATCAACCATTCGGCTGATTTGAGTGGTTGATTTTTATAAAGGCTTTTTCTGGCTGTAGACGACCATTTGGTTGATCTAATAATACCGAGTCAGTTTAGCATGTTCAATATTTTCTTAAAATAACAGTTACAGTATCGTCTGCAATTCACGAATTACATCATCCAAAAAATCGGAGATCGTCTTTCTGTCTGAAGTAGTTCCGTACAGATTAACACTGAGGGTCGCCTGATTATCGTAAGTGGAAATTGCCATTTGGAAGTAGGAACTATACTTGATGGAACCCGTCATATAAGCTTCTCTGACCTCTGCCGTTCCGAACGAGAGCCGGTTCTTATCGAGGATACCGATATTGGTAAAAGCAATCGGCGCGTTTGAAAAGCTTTTTTCGAGAATTCCCTTTGCTGTTCTGTAAGGGAGAATGTCGAACAACTTTTCGAGCAGTATCAGGCTTTTTAGACAAGCGGTACTGGCTTTTTCCCGATCCATGACCAGTTTTACCCGATCAAGCGTATGCTCGAACGAAGCTCCCAGTTCATTTTCAATGTCACAGGTAAGATTTGTGATCAAGTTACAAAAACCTTCCGCTTTATGATCGGGGAGATATTTTCGCAGGTCTATGGTGCTAGGGATTGCAACAGGCCGTCCAAACAATCTGTTCAAAGCACGTATAAAAGCGGTGAGCATTAAATCGTTTATGGTTGCATGACGGCTCTTTGCATAGGCGATCAGGCTTGTAAAGGCTTCGCTCGGTATAGTCCGTCTTTCGATGAAAGGATTCGTAAGATCGCCTTTCAGATCGAACTTTGCCGAGTCATGCGTTGACATATCGTTTTTACTTGTTAAGATTTTTATCCTGTCACGGGCGGAAAAGGCTCTGAGAAGCTGCCCGATTCTGCGGTTACCAGAAACCGGAGGACGAACTGTTGTATTATTATGTAGGTCCGTATAGATACTGCATAATAAATAGAGGTATCCTTTGAAACCAGCTGCATCGCACAGCATATGATTCATCAATACTACAAGCATATCCTTTCCGCCTTCTCGAAATAGCCCGAATCGGACTTGCGGACCTATGGTTTCATCTAGTGTGGTGTAAAGGAACTTTTCAATGTTTTCAGATGCATTATCGGTTTCTAAAAACGATATCATTTCATCCATCGAGTAACGAATTTCTTCCCAGCACGGACGTCTGCCTGCATTGTTGAACCTACAGCGGATCAACGGAAAAGTATCGGCGGAAAGATATACAGATTTTTTCAGAAGGTCGAAGTCTAACATCCCTGAAAATGATGCGACAAAATGAAGCGTGTGGTCGTTGATTTTTTGCTCTTTAAACAGCAACTGTAAAATGTCCCACGCTTCAACAGGAAACCTCAAGAATTGCTCATCAGCCATATAGCGTTCCTTCTCTCATATCAAATATAGGTTAAATAATATCATAACCACAGACTGGATACAATTACCAATATGGTTCGCTTTCCGGTTTCAGTTGTCGATGTAAATCGAATAAGCTTCAGAAGATTTTACTAGCTATGGTTTGAGCCTTTATGGCCTAAATATTTAATAATTTATAAAGGTTACCTGCTGCTTTGGCGTACAGACCGTCTATAATACAAGCGGCGTCCATTCAGTCAATCATGTCGTGGAACTGATGGACAAAAAACTTTACCAAGCAAAGAAGAAAGGCAGAAACAAGGTCGTTATATGAGTTGCATCCGGAAGACAAACGTCAAAAGAATATTTTCAGGCAATCATGACCACCCGCACTTGCCCTGCTTGCCATTTAGCGAAATTGCCAAACTCCACTAATTTTTTTAATCTCGCATAAACTCGACATATTGTGTCTCGTTTAATAAGATGTAGTTAATAAGGATGGTGGGATTATGAAAAGCAATAGAATGTTCGGAATATTATGTAGGCTGTTGGAAAAGGAAAAAATAACCGCAAAGGAGCTTGCCGAATATTTTGAGGTGTCTGTTCGGACAATACACCGAGATTTATTAGATTTATCAAGTGCCGGATTTCCTGTAGTAACTCAACAAGGGATAGGTGGGGGAGTATTTCTCTTAGATAATTTTAGATATAACAAAACGGCCTTCAATAAAGATGAAATGAACTTAATTCTTGCAGGATTGAATAGCTTTACCACTATTGACGATAGTGCAAAAATTAAAACGCTACTTGCAAAACTACGTCTTAATAGCGACAATAAAATGCTCTTAGAAAATGATATTGTTATAGACTTTACTACATGGAACTATAACAGCACTTTAATAAAAAAAATTAAGAGTTTAAGAAAAGCTATCGCAACAAAAACACTTGTAGAAATGCGGTATTATAGTGGCACAGGATATAGTGAAAGAATGGTAGAGCCTTATAAATTGATATTCAAACAAGAATATTGGTACCTCTTTGGCTTTTGCAGGAAACATAACGAATTTAGAATATATAAACTAAGCCGAATAGTTGAAATAAACCTAACTGACATTCATTTTGAAGAACGACAAGATTATGAAATACCAGAGCTAAAAAGTGACTTTGTTAATTCTTCCGGTCAACTTGTTACGGTACGCATGGACACTACTTATGAGTTTTTCGCAATAGATTTTTTTGGAATAGAGAATATACAAAAAGATGATAGCGGAAATATTTTCGTAACTTTTCAAACAGAAGATATAGATTGGGCCATTAGCGTTTTTTCTCAATTCGGGGAAAACGCAGAGATAATATCGCCTGATTATGCGAGAGAGAAAATGAAAGATTTTCTTAAACAGACGGTTAAGCAATATGAAACATGACAACCTGTTGTCTTATTTTTATATTATGCTTCATGTGTAAGTGCAATAAGACAAATCGTAGATGGAGGAATAAAAAATGGAATACAATCAAAGGCAATACCCTTTATTTTCGGCCTGTGGTTTGAATTGTGGTTTATGCCCTCGTTATCAAACAACCGGAGCATCTAAATGTCCCGGTTGTGCAGGAGAAGGTTTTTTGACAAAACATCCTCCATGTGGAGTTTTATCTTGTTGTCAACGTCATGGCCTTGAATACTGCTATCTATGCGATGAATACCCTTGTAAGAAGTATGAGGGCGCGGATACCTTTGACTCTTTTATCACTCACCGAAACCAACAAAGGGATTTTGAAAAAGTAAAAAATATCGGACTGGACGCTTATCAGGCTGAACTGAATGAAAATATAGGGATATTGCAGAATTTGCTAAAAAACTTCGACGATGGACGTATGAAGAACTTTTTCTGCATAGCTGTTAATCTTTTAGGGTTGCATGATGTAAAAGATGTGGTGGAACAAATTACAGGTGAAACAAAATTAGATAAACCCATAAAAGAAAAGTCTGCAAATGCTGCACGCCTATTCCAAGCTATGGCAGATGAACGGGATATCATGTTAAAACTTAGAAAGAAGTAACGCTATCGTGACGATCAAACAGTGGCTAATATATTTGCCATTTAGTGGCTTTTTTTATTAGCCGCATAGGCAGCAAATAAAAAATACTAAAGATGCAGAACTCTAAATCTTTCTGCAAGCTTTCTTTAAGCAATGCTAGTAGGAGCTTAGATACTCGAACTCTCTAGCTATCGGAATCGATCAGTACGCTCTCCTAACTGAATTACGCCTCGATTTAGATTTTTATCAAGTGTCCGATCTCGTAGGGTATGAAAAAACCACAAGGTCATTTGGCCTTGTGGTTTATCGTCATTTGAGAAGTTAGGTAAAAAAAGATACCGGCTAAACTGCTCATAATCTTATTGATAAATTAGAATTTATCACCGGTTATAATTTGTCACAGGTATGCAACCCACAGCACAATCATGGCATCATATAAGCCGTGAATAATAATCAGCGATAGAAGCGTACATCCCTTGAACTTTTCTCTGAGTATGCAATATATAAATCCCATGATAGCAGTCAAAAAAACCTGAATCAGATTGCCGCTAAAAATATGAAACAGGCCAAATAGCGCAGAAGATATGATAATCGCAAACCACCTGGAATTTTTGATTTCAAGCAGTTGGTAAAAAAGATACCCCCGGAACACGAGTTCCTCAGCAAGCGCCACTCCCAAAATTGTATAGAAAAATTCATAGGCAAACTGCCATGCCCGGGTATAAGAGGTGCTTCCAACCATCTCCTTGAAGCCTAAAAAGATGGGTAAAATGGTAAAAACTGCTGACATTATCAGCGCAAGCAATATACCAATAAGAATTTGCTTTGGGATTTTTACTTTTGTGAATCCAATATCGCTCAATCTTACTTTTTGCATCAGCATAAGTATGCCCGGTACAAGGAAAAGCAACCACTGCGTGACAATCATCAGCACCATGCGAGAGACCAAAGAGAATCTCATCAGCAGATATTGATTGAACATCCTGAGTACAAATAAAACTGCGAAAACACCACAAACCGCAATAATAAACTGTAATGTTAAGCGTTTTGTTTTTGACATAAATCTCCCTATAAATTCCCCACGTGTTATATGAAAAAAATTTACTGTTATCCTAAATTCCCGAACTAAATATTGCGTACAGAGCAAAAACCTTTATTTAAGCCTGGTTCAGAGTGTTTGCATCTACTGTATGTGATAACTTTTTATAACATACAAGAATTACAATGCCCTGTTTTCAGGTCTTTCGGGCATATGTGGTATTTTCAATGGGAATTTACATCGGGTGTGCACCCCCACAAAACTCGCCTTAAGTTTATGACCAACCTTATGATTTGCGTTCTATTCTTATATATCGCTACGCTCGTTCTAAAAGCAAGTACCAGCGTCATCTGTCGCGAAGATAATTAATACTTCCGATAGCATAAAGCGGCAAATTGATCAGCCAATCCTCTTTTTTATAATCGGCCATGGAAGTTCGCACAGAAATTTTTGGACTGAATTTGTCACGGAATGTTTTCAAGCTTTTGGATTGCAAATTCACTTCAGCTTTCACTTCCATCGGAATTATTACGTTTCCGTTATCAATAAGAAAATCAATCTCCGCGCTGTTTCTGTCGTTGGTCCAATAATATGTGTTTAAATCCTTGATTGTTTTCAATTGCTGCAGGACATATTGTTCAGTCAAAGCACCCTTGAATTCTTTAAATAATTCATTCCCGTCCAGCAAAGTATCCTGACGAAGCCTTACCATACAAGACAATAATCCGACGTCCAATAAAAACAACTTGAAAGCTTTTAAATCCTCATAGGCCTTGAGCGGGAGATTGGGAGCAGTTACACGGTTTACTTGATGTACAAGGCCGCAATCTGTCAGCCACAGTAATGCCAATTCGTATTCTTTTGCTCTCGCACCTTCTTTGATGAGGCCATAAATAAACTTTTTGTTCTCCTTTGTAAGCTGCGAAGGAATACTGTTCCAAAGCATTCGGATTCGTGGAACCACTTCATTCGGGGCATGCTTTGAAAAATCCTGCTCATAAGCATCCAGTATTCGTGCTTGAATTTCTCTTACCTCGTTAAAATCTTTATTAACCGAGAAATTAAAAACCACTTCAGGCATGCCGCCCACATAGTAATACTGTTTCAAAAGATCGATATACTCCTGTTTAAAGGTTGTGACCATTGAATAATCTTCTGTATTCAAAAGCTTTGCATACTGTTCCCTGCCCATTGCAAGCATGAATTCAGAAAAGGACAGCGGATACAGATCAATAAACTCGACCTTACCGACAGGAAAGGATGTCCCTTGATGCAGAGCAACACCGAGCAGACTTCCGGCGCAAACAATATGATACTGGGAGGCATTTTCATTGAAGTATTTCAGCGAAGTCAATGCTTTGGGAACCTCTTGAATTTCATCAAAAATAAGGAGGGTTTCAGACGGGTCTATCTTATGTCCCGCATACAGCTCCAATCCTGTTATAATTCGCTCTACATTTAAATCTGCTGCAAACAATTCATGCATCCGTTGATTGCTGTCGAAGCTGATGTATACATATGCCTTATATGCTTTTGTTCCAAACTCCCTCATAAGCCAGGTCTTTCCGACCTGTCTTGCTCCACGAATAATCAACGGCTTTCTGCCCTTTTTCTCTTTCCATTTATACAATAGTTCTATCGCTGTACGGTACATAACAAGCCACCTCCTGCCTTTACACAGAATAGTATACCAACAAAGCGCAAATAATACAACGACTTTCGGGAAATATACAACACTTTATTCGACGACTATTTGATATGTTGGTTAATGAATGAATTTGATTTTAAGCGAGATGCAATTACATTTACAGCTGCATTTGTATAAGTTATACATATAATCTGCTGTCTTCTAGAATTATATTCTTTCCAGTTGTTATCTTGCAACCAATCGATAACCTTATTAAGTGAGTATGTTTTCCCAGAGCCTACTCCAGCTTCAACTCGAAAATTCTTACCTTTTTTTAGAGCTTCAATTATCTGATTATCGATTTTATCAGCTTCAATGATGGCCTTATCACGATTTGGCATAGTCTTTTCGTTGAAATCACCCATTTCTAAATCCTCCTTGCTATTCACTCAAAGGCAACAGGCTGTTCATCCAACCAGATAAGGTTTTTTATACTGTGCACGAACACCGACACCCCCAGCGTAATGGTAGTCGTACCAGACCCTACGATACCAGGTTGGGAAGCATCGAACTACAAATACCAAAGCTCAGACTTGTTATCAGTGATGCCCATGAAGGCCTTAAAGGAGCTATTAACGAGGTTCTTGGAGGTTGTGCCTGGCAGAGGTGCAGGGTTCATTTTATGCGGAATGTATTATGCCAGGTGCCCCGAAAGCAACAGGGTATGGTGTCAGCTATTGTCAGGACGGTATTCGCTGCTCCAGATCAGCAAACTGCAAAGGATCAGCTTCATGCTGTGGTTTTACAGTTAAGAGCCCGAGGTCTGCGACGCAATGTGGGCGACCGCCGACAAAATCCGTGCCAAGCCCGGTTCCAATGTTTCATCTTTTTCTTTGGGAGAGAAAAGGTCCTCCAGCATTTTTTTATTTTCTTCAATATATTCGAAAACACTGTTAATACCTAAAAAAGATAATGAATTTTCAAAATCAAATTGAAGCATCATACCCCTCCTTGTTTCACAGAATAAAATTACTGATTTCAATTATTATAGGGATTTTGACTGGAAGTATAACAGTATGATTTTTTTTACCACCTTAATTTTTGAATAATAATTGCATAATTGCAAGAAATGTACCCAGAGGCCTTTCCAGGCCGTTGAAAAAGACAAGTCTTAATGATGCGTTTTTATCCTATACGGGAAAAAATCTACGCGATTAGGAATGGGAGAACTTATTCATCATAATATTATTATATTCCTTATTGCCCTCTCATCATTGAAGCGTTTGATTTCTAACAATCCTGTATTCATAACCCTTCCACACTCTCAATCCGCGACGGATTCAACGTGCCTTGAGAAGATTTGTAGAGTATGAAAAACCATAAGGTCATTAGGCCTTATAGTTTTCCATTTTTGTGTCATTAGTACAAAATAGATGCACCCTGTTTTGGGCTTAAATCAAGGCTTTAAGGCAAAAACACGACACACCTGAGTCGCTGTTTCTAAAATTGAGTATACCATCTATATGTTCACAGTTCATGAGGTGAACCGCCAGAAACCACTGGCGGTTTTCCCTCTCATTCACCCGGCAGTGCCTGTTCTATTTCCGTATTGCCCTTAAAGGTAATCCGGATGCGGTCGGCGGATAAAACCATGACCTTGTCGATGATGGCCTTGACCACATCCTCCCGGTATTCTTTCAGGCTGAGATCGGTGTTTTCCATCATGTAAAGTAATTCATGAATTCTGGCTTGTGTATTTTGGGCGAGCATGGTCTGCTCTTGGTGTTCGCCAAGCTGCCCCTGCAGTGCCTTTATCTCCGCTGCGATTTCCTCAAACTTGGCATCGAAGATGTCCGGCTGAACACGGACAATGAGGTAATCGATGTTAACACCGTCCTCCCGGAAGCGTTCCAGTGACAGCTCGTTCTGGTGGATCAGCTTGTTCTGATAGCGTTCTGCTTCACGCTCTTTATGCTAGCACGATAGACAGCCTCGCTGACCTCTACATGCTGCCGTTTTATAACAATGGTATATTTTTTGTTCTCTGACATATGCTTGTCCTCCAAATTTTCAAAATGTGTTTGAAAACGAAGGACAAGAGGCGGTGACCGGCAACGGGGAATGATTCTATATATCAAAAAAAGAGCATACCTACGGACAGAAGCATCCGTTGGTACGCTCTTATATGTTATTTCATGTTTTACCCGCTCTGGCAGTTCGTGTATATGGGCATGGTTATCCACTGGGGAACGTAGGCTCTTTTTGAGAAATCACCTATGTAAGCATCCGTTATGAAGATAGCCTAATGTCGCTGCAGCAAATGCGCAGCGGTGTAGTCTGTAGAGACCAACACATAAAACAACCCTCCAAATTTCACGGGTTTGGAGGGTTATGTAGTATATTTAGGCATAGAGAAAGCCCCGCCAAACAACGTTTTTTTATTACCGTTGGGGCGGTTATCATTACATTTTTGTTTGGCATATAAAACTATTTGCTACAACTGCTTTTTATTGAATGTGACTATAGACATCATCAATAATGCAACCGACATGACGACCGAAACAATAAGTGGTATCGTGAAATAGGAAATTGCCACCGCACCGGAAAGCAGATCAATATTCTTTGACACTAAAATGACCGGGCTAAACCCTGCGGTCAACTCTATCTGTTCCAACAATCCCATAATTACTGTTACTACCAACAAAAAGAGAATACTGGTAAACGCCTGCCGGAACAACACACAGCCAAACATAAGGATACATAGATACATTAACCCTGCAATCCATAGAGAAAAGGCTGCAAAAAAGACATTCGGCAGGGAAGCGCCAGGCCATAGATAGGCCGTATAACCATAGGTAATACCAAAGGATAGCCAATAACTAACGGTTAAAATGATTGCAGCAGTGAAAAATTTTGACAGAACTACAGCAGGGCGTGACAATCCTTTTGTCAACATGATGGTGAGCGTGCCTTTGGCATATTCACCCGACAAACAACTGCTGAAAAGAATGATTGTCAAACTAAAGCCAAGTGACGAAACATTTTTATAAAACTGCATCCACGAATCTAATGCGGTAGGATTTTCAAATGCTTCTGTAAGATTCGGCATAAGGGCTTCCATAAGCTGCGGTGTGAATTTTGCGAGCAATGGACTCATCAAACCAAATATTAAGAAAATGGCGAGCATCATAAGCAGTCTGTAGTTCCGAGTATTTTCTGTAAGTTCCTTTTTTAAAAATGCAATAAATCCTCTCACATTACCACCTCCAAGAACAGGTTTTCGAGGGACGACTCCATAATTTCCATTTTTGATGGACACAAGCCGGTTTCTGCAAGGGCAGAAATAACGACACGTTGAATATGGACGATGTCTTTACCCTGCAAAATTATTTCTGTCTCACTTTCTTCCATATGAGGAATCAATGACTTTATTTTCGCACAAGCCTTAAACTGACTAATTTCTGATTTTTGGAAAAACTCCAGCAAAAGGCGGTCTTTACCGTGCATGGTTTTAATCTCAGAAAGTGTCCCGCTGATAGCGATGTTGCCATTGTGCAGCACTGCGACACGGTCACAAATGCGCTCTACATCCGATAAAATATGCGTTGAAAAAATTACAGTCGTTGTACCTTTGATTTTTTGAAGAATATCAAGTATTTCTTTTCGCCCGACAGGATCGAGGGCGCTTGTGGGTTCATCACAAATAAGTAGCTTGGGACGTGACAACAAGGCTTGCGCAATTCCAAGCCGTTGTTTCATGCCGCGGGAAAAGCCACCGATGCGTTTTTTTACACCATTAAGCCCCACAAGGGATAAAAGTTCATCGATTCGGACTCTGATTTCTGATTTGGACAGCCCTGCAATTTCGCCGCAAAGAGCAAGATATTCCATCGGTTTCATATAATTATAAAATTCGGGTACATCAGGTAAATACCCAATATAACGATTGGTTTTTGTCTGTCCGTAACTCACGGTTTCACCACAAACTCTAATCTCTCCATGATCAGCTTCCAGTAAGCCCAACGCCATTTTCATGGTTGTTGTTTTACCCGCGCCATTTTGTCCGATAAATCCTAAAACAGTACCTTCCGGCACAGAAAGATCAAGATTATCTATGACTTTTTGAGTACCAAAACTTTTTGATAATCCTTTTATGGAAAGTACATCCTTCATTGTTCTTCCCCCCTTCCAAAGGCAAAATAGATAATTGGGCCGAAAATATTAACGAGCATTACAACGAACGCCCACATAATTTTATTGCCAAAACGGTAATGTGGGTGCCTCAACACATGAATGAGAGCTATCAAGCCAAAAGCGACTTGAACAACAATAAGCGGAATTAAGATTGGCAAATTATCCAATAGAATATCCATTAAATAAACCTCCTTACAGTTTTATAGTGTTTTTTGATTTGGGATTTGCTATCAACGTAGCATTGATTCATATTCTTTGATCATATTGTTCACACTTTGCACACTCTCAGGATCTAAGCCGGAAGTAGGTTCATCCAAAAATAATATTTTGGGTGTATGGATCATTGCCCTCGCCAACGAAAGGCGTTGGCGCATACCGGTAGAATATGTGGTGAGCTTTTTGTCTTTGGTGGCAGTAAGACCAATCGCTCTAGCAACGTGAGCGCTTGCTTACGGCTTTCTTCTTTTGAAATTCCATATAGCGCCCCATAGAATACAAGGTTTTCCTGTCCTGTCAGATTCCCATACATTTGCGCATGCTCCGTAACCACGCCGGAGATAGCATGAACTTTCTCTGGACTGGTCGAAGGATCTATGCCAAAAACATGGCAGGAGCCCTCTGATGGAGATATCATTCCATTTAAAAGTTTAACCGAGGTAGTCTTACCGGCCCCATTGGGTCCCAAAAACCCGAATACTTCACCTTGGTCTAGTTCAAAGCTGGCATTGTCCAAAGCCTTTTTTTCGCCAGAATATACTTTAGTAAGTCTATCTGCAATAATTGCCTTCATACGTTTTCCTCCTTTTCACTAAGAAAATTAATTATATCCGATGACAACCCAAATATTATCATCATGATCATATTATCATAATGATAATATGATGTCAAGGAAAAGCTCCCCTAGCTAAATATGCACTAAGAGGAGCTTTAAAAGAACTATTTACTATAATTTTCAGGTGGTGAAACAATCAAGCCCAAAGTTCGTAATTTTCTGTCTGGCGTGGGCTGATTCTTATAAAGGCGCTGATTGATTTCTGCGTATTCAGCCATTGCGGATGCCAATTCTTCATCATTCGCATAGATAGGCGTAAGAAAAAAACCAGACCGATCTTTTGAAATATTGATGTCCGGATTCTTGCAATATTCTTGAAACTGCTCGATAAAGCCAAACACATACTGCATAAACATTTGCATATAAGCATTCCCTGCGTTTTCACCGGCTAGCTCCTGCCCGATTGATTTTAATTCAACAGCAACTGCATAAGTTTTTTCCATTGTGCCTCTTACTTGATTTTCTTCAACTACTTTCAAAACGCCGTCATTTGTCATACGTTTCAAGTAGCGGTACAGGGTTGCCTGTGGAATATCGTTATATATTTCTGCAAGTTGTTTAGCAGTTGATTTTCCGGCAGAATATACTTCTAATAACAGTTTGCATTTTATTGGATGTGTAAAGCAATCCATAACTTTTTGTTCCATGATGTTCCCTCCTAATAGCTTATGAAAATATTATCACTTTGATAACAAAAAGTCAAATCACTATGTACTTTCGTTGCGATTTAAGTGATAGATGGGAATTTAATTTATAGGTTTACATTAAGTTAATGGTGCTGCAACTTTATTGCTAAAAAAGCTATATTTATAACTAGTTCGTATTTTAGACGAAATTATAAAACGTTCCACTTTCTCCACCCGAACTGTAAAATAGCATAGGAGGTGAACAGAGAGTGGAGGTTATTCTAGATAATTTAGGAACAACGATCAAACACGCCGATTATCAGCCAATCTAACACAAGATGATCTTGCCGAACAGGTTGGCATAACGGGTCGATACATAATGGCACTCGAGAATGAGCATAAGCAACCCAGCTTTGCAAGATTATTCTTATACTGAACATTCCGGCAGTGAGTATTGGGCATACTTATGATTTTTCTCTACCGCCTCCCGAAACCATGAAGCTGCCTGTCCGTAGTCCTGCCCTGTACCAAGACCGGCGGCGTACATCTTTCCGATGCGGTATTCCAAATAGGGCTTCACTTTTTCTTCCTCTGCAGATAAAAAGGCAGCCAGTGCTTTTTCATACCATGCGTGTACGGCCTGCAGATCAATCTCACGACCCATGCCATCTGCAAACATCTTGCCGAGGTCATGCATGGCAAGAGCATTGCCGGATTCCGCTTCCAGCAGAAACAGGCAGTATGCCTTATCAAAATCCTGCGGTATATCCTCACTGCTGTAGAGATATTTTCTTGCCAACTTGTACTGCTGGCTCCACTCCGCACGAAAGCCCACATCGGCAGGCTCCATAAATGTTTCATCTGATTCATCCGCAGGCTCCGGCGGCTCCGGTTCCGATGCGGCCTCATCCTCAAATAAAACATGGTGACCACCCAGCTTTAACGCTTCGGCAATCACCATATTTTTAGTACTCTTAAATTGTTTCTGCCAGGAGAGAGGAGGAAGGGGCGGCAGCTTATTGATATATGTTTTTAGGATTTCATTCTGCCAGTCATTCCATGCCCAGTACAGCTTATCAATCCGTTCCTCCTTGGCAAGCTCATCCACGATACGGTCAACAATAGCTTTCACATCAGCCTTGAGATATCCGTACACCTTTTTGCCGCCAGTGTTTTGAAGTCGTTTCGATACCAGCAGCAGATCCGCTTCGATGGCTTTGTTTTCACAGACGCGATCCTGCACCTGTGAAAACAGATCGCCCATCACCTCAGTGGCACCCTGCTTGAGCTGGCTGCGGGCTTCGTTCTGATGTTCATAAATGTGAGCGAAGTCCTGACGGAAGATATCGTGCGCCAGTTCCGAGCGCATGGCTTCAATAGCAGGCTCGGTAAGAAAACCGTCATTGCCCTTGGCAGAGTAGACCATGAGATGTACATGGGAATGGTGACTTTCATTGTGAAAGGCAGCGTACCAGCGGAGATTTTCGCTGTCAATTTTCATATTCTTGCAGAGCATGGCTTTTTTACTGCGCAGTAAATCCTGCCACTGCTTTCCGCTGTCGTACCCAAGCCGTGCGGCATCCTCCCGGCGCAGGCTGATGACATGAGTCCAGACAGCACCCTTGTGCTGGCACACATCCTCCTGCATCTGCGACAGCACCACCGGCACTCCCGCATCGGTAAACAGTCCATGCTCACCGATCCGTTCCACACGGGGGCGGCCTGCGATGTAATCCACATAGTTTTCACGCTTGCCGATGAGATTCAGGTTTTGTTCCAATGCCAGGGAGATGAATTCGGTAGCATTGCCGATGGTGGGGCTTTCGCAGTAGTCTGCATACTCCAGCATATCTTTGGCCGAGGGAATATCCCGGACAAGTTGATCGATGAGCTGCTGCTGTTTGACCGTAGCCGGAAGCAGCAGCTTGCTCTCGTCAATCTTCTCCACACCCTCACGGGTTCCGATGTACTTCACATAGTTTTCGAGTTGGGCTGGCGGTGCATCCCGCATATATTGCGAGGTGAATATAATTTTCGGCATGGCGGCCTCCTTTCTGTATTTTGGTAGAGTAGGTCGGTGGGAAAATTAATTCCCACCTTCCCCTGCATCAAACCGTGCATGCGGTTTTCTCGCACACGGCTTTCCGATATTCTTCTTCCTTCAGCATTCATTAGCCAGCAAGTCTCTGCAATCCACTGTTATAGATTATTTCTTGAACCTTGGAGATACCGGAATAACGCCTTTTGTTCTGCGTTTTGTAGTTATCCCATAGTGTAAACTTCTTAATGATATACCAGTCAATCTTGTTAAGCTGTCTCCCTGCATTTTTAAGAGCATAGTAGTTTCGCATTCCAATGACCTTCGGATTCAGGATTTCAATCATTTTTGATACGTCCAACAACAACGTTGACCTGCTGGCGAATACCCCTCTGATATTATCCCGCATTTTCCTCATAGCCTTCTTGCTTGGAAATTGGTGGGTTTCGCTGAATTTCTGACCGGTTAACGTCTCTGATATCTTCCTTCTATGATGAAAGCCCAGAAAATCAAATCCTTCTTTCCCATCCCACATACTCACCAGCTTTGTCTTCTCCGGGTGCAGTTCCAGTTCCAGCCTGTTCATGATTGACTTTACCGCCTGCAAGGCATGTTCCGCATCTTTCTTTGTCCGACAAATTATCACGAAGTCATCGCAGTATCTTATGAGTTTGCCAAGGTTTTTGTAGTGGTTTTCCCACTTGCAATCGAAGTAGTGGAGATAGATGTTTGCCAGCAATGGAGAGATTACACCGCCCTGTGGGCTTCCCAATTCGCTTTCTGTCAGTTCTCCGTTCTCCATTACCCCCGCTTTCAGCTATTTCCAAACCATCTTGAGGATTCTTCTGTCCAATATCCTTTGCTTCACCATGAGCATTAATTTCTCATGGTTGATGTTGTTGAAATATCCCTTGATATAGCATCGACCACCCACCAGCCTTTGTTTGCCGTATCCTTGCGGATTCGGTCCAGCGCCTGGTGTGCATTCCTTTTGGGCCGAAACCCATAGGAACAATCCTTGAAGTCTGCTTCAAACAGCGGTTCTATCACTATCTTCACCGCCATTTGAACTACCCTGTCCTTGATGATTGGTATTCCCAGCGGTCTCTGTTCACCATTCCCTTTGGGGATGTACGTTCTCCTGACTGCCTTCGGATGATATCTTCCTTCCATCAGTTCCTGCTGCGTTGAGTGCGTGGTGTTGATGTCAAGAGTAAAAGAGCAAATGTGTGAAAAGTACAATAAATAAAGGCCTTTCGAGGATTAAGGGTAAAAATCTGGTCCTACATCATTAAAAAAAATATTTTCGCTATACTATTGATATAATATACTTATTGAGATATGGTTAAAGCATTCAGTACCAGTAAGGATCAACTATTTTATGAATAAGCGCAGCACCACTCAGCGATCTTTAGTTCTTGAAGCGATAAGAGAGTTGCGGTGTCATGTCACCGCTGACGAGGTCTACGATACGATCGTGAAGAAATACCCCAATATCAGTAGAGGGACAGTATATCGGAATCTGAACCTGCTGTCCGAAATCGGCGAAATCCGTAAAGTGGAAATGCCAAGCGGAGCCGACCGTTTCGACCATCTATGCCACGAGCATTATCACGCAAGATGCGTAAAGTGCGGTCGAGTCTTTGATGTGGAAATGGAGTTTATCGCGGATTGGGAAAAGAACATTAAGGATACTCACGGTTTTGAGATTACCGCTCATGATGTTATTTTCAAGGGTACCTGCCTTGAATGTAATACATGATTTATTAAGTAGAGGATTGTAATGGCAGACCTGAAAGTGTGACAAAAATCTGGACACGGAATAATTCGAGGGGCTGATATAGCGGATACCAAAGCATTATTAAATATTGTCATCATTGCTTTTTCACTGGCGCTAAGCTATCTTCCCCCCACTTTTGTGTGATTTTTTCCTCTCCTGCCGCCAAGAAAAGTAAGAACGGCCTGAGCGACTCAGCGGCAATTATATCATGGGAATAGGCAGTAAACTGGCAAACTCAAATATGTGCGCATACGGGAGCATAAAACACCCGTAAATATATAATATGAGGAGAATAACCATGAGAAGTTTCACTACATTAGACTTGCAATATGCACACAGGTTCTATGGATTCAAAGGCGAAGCACAGTATTTGCACGGACATACGGGAATACTGACGATTGAAGTTGAAGATACTGTCAACAAGGGAGTCAATATGGTATTCCCATGTAATGAAATTAAGAAAACCGCTTGGGAGGTTTTACAAAACTTTGACCATGCGCTGGTTTTAAGGGAAGACGATCCATTGCTTCCCGCGATTCTCGGCGTTTACGAAGCACAAGGCATTAAGAACGGTGCACCAACCAATAAGCAAAAAGGTCCAGCTTTCAAAACGGAACTTGCAACAGCGTATCCCGAATGTCGTTTAGTTGTTACGAAAGAAACCATAACCGTTGAAGGTATGATTAAAATAGTTTACGATTTACTAAAAGATAAACTAAATATAGTTAAAATCACGTTTACAAGCGGAGTAAATGGTGCTACAGAAGAATACGAGCCCCAAAAGGATATAGACCGTTGCCCGTTATGCGGCATTGCGTTAAACGAAAATGGCGTGTGCCCTAAATGTGGATACAAGAAATAGTCTAATTTGATATTTCAAACTCCAATTTGCTGAACTTAAACTGAAACGAATCAGGCACTCTATGCCAAACTGATATGCTCCCTTTATGAGCAATGTCATTAAGTTAAGTATTTAAGATCAGGTTATTGCAGCAAAAAATGGTGAACGCAATGATAAGTGTTCACCATTTTTATGATTTTAAACACACCAAAAGCAGATGACGTTATAAGTCATCTATTAATGATTGTTTCAAATGATAGTTTTCTATTCCTTGAAAAGTCCTTTGATGGATTTTGCAAAAAATCAGATGGATCATCTGATAGAGTACTTATTATGTGTGACAGTATTTCTTTTACTTTAGCTGGCTTCATATGAATTCCTCCCTCGAATCTTTATATTTCAAGGGCAGAGCCGTAAATTTTTGACTATTTGTCAAGTGCTTTTTGATTTTTATATCTCGCTTATTGCGGTCTCGCAAGAATATACATCAGCGCATTTACAATGGCGGCGGCAACATTGCTGCCACCCTTTCGCCCCCGCGCAACGATGTAGGGTACACCCGTCTGCATGATGATCTCCTTGGACTGCACCACATTTACAAAGCCCACTGGTACACCTATAACCAGCGACGGAGACAAGCGGCCCTCACAAATTAGCTCGTTGAGACGGATGAGTGCGGTTGGAGCGTTTCCAATAGCGAAGATGGGATGACCAGGAAGCATAGCCGCCTTTTCCATGGAAGCTACGGCGCGTGTGGAGCCGTATTGTTTTGCCGCTGAAGCAACATCCTCATCTGCCATAAAGCATAGAGCCTCGATGCCCAGCTTTGTAAGTGCAGTTTTGTTAATGCCCGCTTTTGCCATATTCGTATCGGTCACAATGCTCTCACCGGCGCGAAGCGCGGCAAGTCCAGCCTGAAGCGCTGTTTCTGAAAAGCATAATGAGTCAGCGTAGTCGAAGTCCGCCGTTGTGTGGATAACCCTCTTAATAATGGGCGCAAGTTCCGGATTAAGAAGGTGCGGAAGCTCACTTTCAATGATTTCAAAGCTGCGGCGTTCAATATCCTCTGGCTGTAGCCTTTCAATTTCGATATTCATACACCTTCCTCCAGTATCTGATAAATAAGTTTCATATCCAGGCTTTTGCGTATACCTTCTGCAAGCAAGTCGTATTGTTTTTCCTTGTATTTTTTCAGGTCAAAGGCTTCCGCCTCAAGGGAAACACCCTTCTTTTCGCACAATGCCGAAAGTACTGCCTCACGGCAGGCTGCCGCATCAAAAAAGCCATGGAGGTAACTGCCGTAAGTATTTCCGAGTACGCAACCAGCAGTTGTGCCGTTTTCAAGCAACAGAAGCGGCTTTGCTCCCTCAGCGAGTACTGTGCGTCCCATGTGTATTTCATACCCCTCGAGCGATATACCTGTGAATCTGTTGAGTATTCCTTCAGTACGAAGAACCGTGGCCGTGGTGCGGGTGCGCCGCTTTTCAACGGCAAATTCGGTTTGTACAGGCAACAGGCCGATTCCCTCTATCTCGCCGCCGCCTTCCACACCCTCTGCGTCAATGATGCGGCTGCCGAGCATTTGATATCCTCCGCACAAACCAAACACAACGACTCCCTGAGATGCGAGCTTCTTAATGGCGGCTTTCAGCCCGCATTCCCGAAGCCATTTGAGGTCGGAAATCGTGCTTTTTGTGCCGGGGATTATCACCATATCGGGGTTGTCAAGGTCGCTTACTCTGCCCACATAGCGCACGCCTACACCAGGTGTGGCTTCGAACGCCGCAAAATCCGTGAAGTTTGACAAGCGAGGCAGACGGATAACTGCTATGTCGATGACTGAACTGTTGGTCTTTCGCGTCAGACGCTCAGCAAGGCTATCCTCGTCCTCAATATCCACAGGCAGATACGGAATAACTCCCGCCACGGGCTTGCCTGTGAGCTTTTCGAGCATAGCGAGTCCCGGCGACAGCAGACTTACATCTCCCCGAAACTTGTTAATAACCATCGCTTTCACCATGCCTCTCTCTTCTTCCTCTAAGAGGGCAATAGTACCATAGAGCTGCGCAAATACGCCGCCACGGTCAATATCACCAACCAGAAGTACAGGCGCCCGCGCCAGCTTTGCCATGCCCATGTTAACGATGTCGCCCTCTTTCAGGTTAATCTCAGCGGGGCTGCCCGCACCCTCGAGCACGATAATGTCGTATTCCTCCGCAAGAGAGTTGTAGGCGCGCATGATGTCCGGTATAAGTGAACGCTTTATAGCGAAATATTCTTTCGCAGTCATGTTGCCGAGAACCTCGCCATTTACAATGACCTGTGAACCAATATTAGTCACAGGTTTTAATAATATTGGATTCATGCGTACGCTGGGTTCTACACCACAAGCCTCCGCTTGCACCACCTGTGCCCGACCCATTTCCAAGCCTTCGTCAGTTATGAAGGAATTGAGCGCCATATTTTGAGATTTAAAGGGAGCGACACGATAGCCGTCCTGTTTGAAAATCCGGCATAAACCAGCGCAGACAAGACTTTTGCCGGCGTTAGACATCGTACCCTGAATCATAATCGTTTTAGCCATTGAGCACCTCCGTTATGGCGCGCAGTAGCGCCATGTTTTTATCGTGAGTTTTAAGTCCGATGCGAACATACCTTTCATCCAGACCCGCAAAATTAGCGCAGGAACGGATCAAAATACCATGTGTCCTGAGCGGTTCATAGAGTACTTTTTCGCTTTTTAATAATAAAAAATTTGCCTTGCTTTGATATACGGTAAGACCGAGGTCGCAGATGGCTTTCGCCATTACTGCCCGCTCGCTTTCAACATACCGTTGGGTATTCTCTATCCATTCATGCTCTTGCAGAGCAGCGAGTCCGGCAATTTGGGCCACGCTCGAAACGCTCCATACAGGCATGCATTCGGCGATTTGCAACAGGAGACGCTTATCGGCACAATACAGCGTACCGAGCCGCAGCCCCGCCATAGCATAGATTTTCGTAAACGCCTGAAGAATCAGAAGGTTCGGATATTTCTTAAGCTGAGGTAACATGCTTTGCCCGTGCGTAAAATCAATAAAGCATTCATCAATTACCAGCAATGTCCCGTTCTTGTGGCAAATATCAGCAATTTTGCAGAGAAGCCCTGAATCAATAAGCTGACCGGTTGGATTGTTGGGATTACAGAGAAACATCATATCCACATCGGCTGTGAGAGCTTCCAGTATTCTCTCCGTAAGAGAAAATCCTTCTGATTCCAAAAGATGATACTCGCGCACCTCAGAGCCGAAGAGCGACGCCGCTCGACGGTATTCCGAGAAGGTAGGTGCCGGAATGAGCACCCGTCGAGGCTTGATACAGGCACACAGGGCAAAAATAAGCTCCGACGCGCCGTTCCCGTTTAGAATCATTGAAGCATCCAATCCGTGTTTCTCCGCAAGAGCTGATTTGAGTAAACGGCAATAAGGATCGGGATAATGCGTATACATAGGGATATGATTAACAATTGCCTTTTTGACGCTTTCGGGCATCCCCAAAGGATTTATATTAACGGAAAAATCCAGTAAAATCCCATCATCCGTATAGATATCACCGCCGTGTTCATACTGCCGCATAAAATACCCCCCTTATGATCATTGCCAGAAATAGCATAAGCCCCGCTGTCACATAGAGCAGTTTATGTGTGTGACGAATATTCTCAGTCTTAATTGGGTTAAGATCATCGCCGATATAGGGCTTTTCATACAGCTTCCCAAAATAACAGGCGTTGCCGGCCAATCGAACGCCAAGAGCTCCAGCTACAACAGCCTCGGTCTGCGCGGAATTCGGGCTGGCGTGATTGAATCGATCCCTTCTCCAGATTCGAAAGGCATTTTGGACATCCATCCGGCAAAGGCACGCAGCGCTTATCATTAAAAGGGCACACAGCCTGGAAGGAATGAAATTCAACACATCGTCCAGCTTGGCGGCAAAACGGCCAAATTCTAAATAACGTTCATTTTTATAGCCCACCATGGAATCCATGGTGTTAGCCGCTTTATACAGGCAGCCCAAAGGCGCGCCTCCAAGCATGATATAGAAAAGCGGCGCAATTACGCCATCGGAGGCGTTTTCCGCAATGGTCTCCACTGCTGCGCGGGTAACTCCCGCCTCGTCGAGTTTATCCGTATCCCTGCCAACAATCATGGAAACCGCCTTTCTTGCCCCCTTTAGATCCGCTTCCTTGAGCGCATCATACACCTTATCGCTTTCAACCTTCAAGCTCCTTGTAGCAAGAAGCTGCCAGCACAAAAGCGTCTCCAGCGCAAAATATAGCCATGGAGAAACACAAAAGGCCAAATACAGAAGAACTACGGGTATGGCTGTACAAATAAGCAGAGTTAGCAATACCATCAACATGCCGCTATGGCGCTTATTGGCGAACGGATAAAAAAGTTTCTCAAACTTTTCAATAAGCAGGCCCATCTCGCGCACGATGTGCGGCCAGCCTTGAGGATCGCCTATTATCATGTCAATAATAAAACCCGCGCACAGCGCCAGGGTCGAATAAATCAGCATTGCGAATATTCTATTACCTTTCTCACAAAATTTTTAGCAAAACCGTTATTCGCTTCAAAGTACAGGTGCGGGAATCCGGCATACAGCATCTCCGACGCATGCACGCAGGGCCAGTTCTTATCGGCCAGCGGCTTATCCGCAATAAAATCCGAACCGCAGGAAGTACTATCGTAATAGTGGAATTCATGCGCACGGATGCTGTCCCCTGCCGCACAAAGGAGGTTGTCCTCCTTCGCATGTAGTGTGATATAACCGAACCGTTTAAGCGTCTCTGTTTTGTATGCGTTCGCATGAATGACCCCCGCCATGGGGAAGCCGTCAAGTGTATCGTGCAGGTATAGAAAGCCGCCGCATTCGGCAATTGTTGGCAATCCACCTTGTACCGCCGTTTTTATTGTCTGAAGCATCATGGTGTTGCCGGACAGTGCTTCAAGATACAATTCCGGATATCCGCCGCAAAGGTAAAGCCCTCCTATGTCTTGCGGCAGCACCCTGTCATGAAGAGGACTGAAAAACACAATCTCACAGCCAAGCGCATTCAACAGCTCCAGATTTTCTTCATACAGAAAACAAAAAGCTTCATCTCTTGCAACTGCAATGCGCACCGAACCAAGAGAAATGATATCAGACTGCTGGACATCAAGTACAGGTGCACTGGCAGCCAGGGCGAGAAGACCGTTAATGTCGATATATTTTTCGGCAAGTTTTCCGAGCAATGCAAGCTTCTCCTCCAAATCAGGAATATCCCCCGCTGTCACCAGTCCAAGATGACGGCTCTCGATTCTAGCTTTCACATCTCTTGGCATAAATCCCAGTGGCTTTACCCCTATTCTCATGGCAATAGAGCGAAGACCTTCATAAAGCATGGGCGATGCGTTGTTAAAAATGACGCCTTGAATTCCGCTCCGCTCCCGATAATCTGAGAACCCCTTGAGCACAGCTCCGGCAGAGGTGTACATACCTTTTACGTCTACCACAAGCACGACAGGTGTTTGCGTTTCCCGAGCCACATCATAGGTGCTGTAACGTCCGTCATCTCCGACACCGTCATAGTATCCCATGACCCCTTCGAGGAGGGAAATACCTCCAGTATTTGCCGTAACCCGGCGTTTTAGCTGTTCCGCGTCACAGAAAAAAGGATCAAGGCTGTGGGAGGGAACTCCTATGGCACGACGGTGGAACATCGGATCGATATAATCAGGACCGCACTTGAAAGCAGACGGACGAAGCCCCCTGTTCTTGAGCGCCATAAGCAGTGCACAGGTAATGGTGGTTTTGCCGCAGCCTGAATGGGTACCCGTGATTAAAATCCTATCCATTTCTTCCTCCACCTCCGCTAAGTATAAACACAGGGGAGTTTGCCTGCAGCATATGCAGGTTTACAATCTGGTTCGCCCGTGTTATGCCAATTTGTACAATATCAGGTTCAAAGCCGTGTGCGGAAAACGCCTCAGTCGCTTTGTGCAGCGTTTCCAGCGTAATTGCGTTAACGACAATTCGGATGAGAGGGTTATTCCTTACCAGCGTGTCGAATATCTCGCCAAGCCTGTCCGAGCTACCGCCAATAAATGCCGCATCCAGTATCGGCAATTTCTCTAACACCTCAGGCGCCGAGCCCAGGATAGGGATGACATTGCCAAGGTGGAAGGCTTGGCAGTTGGCGGTCACCAGACGAACGGATTCCTCTTTTTTATCCAGCGCGTATACCCGCCCCTTATAAGCGGCAAGGGCCATCTCGACTGTGACCGATCCGGTACCGGCGCCTATGTCGCAGCACACCGCCTCCGGAAAAAGAGCAAGCTTACTCATCGTTACAGCGCGTATCTCGGCTTTGGTCATAGGGACGTCGCCACGAATGAATTCCTCATCGGGTATGCCGAAGCGAAGGCGATTGTCATATTCGGGATTTTCCACTAAAAGCACAGCCAGATTGCCTGCTCTAAATGTCTGAAGGTCGGATACCGGAAGGGTAAAAATACACTCCTTCGTCAGTCCCAGGTTCTCGCCCACATGAGCGGTAAGCTCTCCAAAGCCCGCCTTGGTCAACGCTTCTCCAAGTTCCGTCATATTTCCGCCCGTCAGAGCGAAAGTCAGGCGGTTGCGGCGCACGGAGTCAACAAGTTTCGCCCTTCGGCCGTGACAACTGACCAATACGGCGTCCTGCCATGGACGCCTAAGACGCGCAAAGAAATAACTCAGGGAGGAAATGCCGGGTATTAAAGTCAGCGAACAGTCCTGAAGCGCGGAGCACAGTCCTTCTGACGCACTGTAAAAACCAGTATCCCCCGATACCAGTACACAAAACCGTCCGTTCTCATACCCGTCCAAAACGCGAGTGACAGCGTCCGGCAGATATTCTGCATAGGACGGCTTGCCTAACGTTTCGAACTGGGCAATCAGCCGTGACGCACCGATCAACACATCCGCCTGCTCCACGGCGCGCAGTCCTTCCGCTGTCAAGGTATCAACACTCATTCCAAGTCCGACGACTGTAACCTGTTTCATAGGACGCCCTCCTCAATCAGTTTAAGTACAGCTGTAAGCTTCAGCCCATTTTCCTCATGAGGCCTCGCCAGTATTGCCACAGTCATTCCACATTCCTTGGCGGCATCCAGCTTTTCAAGGTATCCGCCCGCCGTGCCGGAATCCTTGGTGAGCAGAATGTCCGCTTTCGAAGCGCGGAACATAGCCGTGTTGAACTCCTTGGAAAACGGTCCCTGCATGCAGATAATACGCTGCGGTAGAAAACCTTTCGAGATGCATGCTGACAGTCCCGCCGCATCAGGCAGAATGCGCAGCCATACTCGTTCCTTGTATCCGTCAATTGCTGTGAGGGAGGCACATTCCTTCGCGCCGAGCGTGGAAAAAATTGTGCCCTGACGCGCATTCAGCCAGCTGATCAGCTCGTCCATGCTGGAAAATGCCTGGCAGCCGTGGTTATGTAACTTCTCACGGAGAAGGCGAATTACCCTTACGCCTGTTTTTGCACAGGCGGCGGATATATTTACACTGACCTCGGAGGCATAAGGATGTGTCGCGTCAATCACTAGGCTCGGTTTCTCTGCTTCCAGCAGTTCTTCCATCCCTTCTTGATTCAACCGGCCGGTATGGATGTGAAGGGAATCGAAGGAAGGCAGAAGCGCCCCGCCATATTCAGTCGCGACACATACAAGTGTATCTATGTGTTTTTTTCCCAGCAGTTCGCACAGCTCCCGTCCCTCTGACGTTCCTCCGAACACAATGATTTTAGTCAAGCAGATACCCCCTCGGTGTTACCATCTTTCCGTTTAATACTTTGGTTTGAGCGTTGCCTACGAAAACCGTGGTAAACATATCCACCTGCGCCTGTCCGAGCTGTTCAAGGGAAAGCACCTCAGCCTGCTGCCCCTCGCGCCCGATATTATGAACAATTCCACAGACAGTATCGGGCGACTTGTATTTAAGAAAAAGATCACAGGCTTTCTGCAGATAGTCACTCCGTTTCTTGCTCGCAGGATTATACAGGGCGATACAAAAATCCGCCTCTGCGGCGCAGGAAAGCCGCTTTTCGATCAGATGCCAGGGTGTAAGCAAATCGGAGAGGCTGATAACTGCAAAGTCATGGGTCAGCGGAGCGCCGAGCACGGCAGCACCGGCGAGGGCAGCCGTAATGCCGGGGACGATTTCAATCTCCACCGGCGGGAACTGCTCCGACAATTCATAAATCAGCCCTGCCATTCCGTATACACCAGCGTCGCCGCTGCAGACCACCACCACGGTTTCTCCCTGCGCCGCAATGCGGAGCGCCTCCTTGCAGCGCTCTGCTTCACGGGTCATTGGAGTGGCCAATGTGCGTTTTTGCGGATATATGGGCGCAATCAACTTCACATATTTGGTATATCCTACGATTATATCCGACAATCCGATTGCTTCGCGGCACGCAGCGGTCATGTTCCTTTCATCGCCTGGTCCGATTCCTACTATATACAGCTTTTTCATAATTACCTCCATTCCGCCCCAAAGCAGCGGTACAAATTTATAGATGAACCATTTACCTCTATTTGCATAAATGCGGAATGGAGGTGGGGAGTGGAGGGGGGATTCCCTCCTCCCGTTTTGGGGGTGCTCAGGCCGCGTAGTGGCCGCCGAAGGGGGCGAAGAGCCCCCTAGCGGAAGTAGGAAACGAATGTTTCACACTTCATTTACCTCGTCAAAAGATATCATATATGGGGAGATGGCAAGCGCCATCGTCACGCCGTTTCCCGCATTCTTGCCGGCGAGCAGGCGTCCGCCCGCACCGCTGCCCAGCACCGCGCTTCGCTCACAAACATTATCCACGCCAGTTACCTGCTTGACGAAGGCGGAGGAATTGTATACTCCCGGAACCGCCATCAGTTCCCTGGCTGAAAAAGTCTGATAAGGCAGTCCGTGAGCGCGGCAAAACTCTAAAATGCCCGGCTCCTGCGCTTTCATGTCAATACTGCACACACGCACTATGGCGAGCGGATGGCAGCTGGACTTTTTTAGCATTAGTTTAAAAGCGTGTTCGATCGCTTCGAGCGTAATACCTTTATGGCTGCCGATGCCCAGGGTAACGACAGGTGGAACCAGCCTCAGAGCATCCTCACGTCCGCGGGTACGGTGTGTAATGAGCACATCGCCTCCTTTGGCACAGAGCGCAATACCGGAAGGCAAATCGCCGCTCACCGGAAGACTACTCTGGATGCTGACGGTTTCGCCTGCGAGCAGCCGTGCCGAAACCCATTTAATGCGTTCAGGATTGGCGATCTTGAGGCCGTGCTTTACCGCCCATGTGTCAATGGCGAATACCCCATTCACATCGGTCGCGGTGGTAATGACAGGCATTGCTCCAAGAAAGCGTGCTATTCCGACAGTCAGTTCATTCGCTCCACCGATATGTCCCGATAGCAGCGAGATTACATAAGTCGCCAACTCATCGATTACTACTACGGCAGGATCGCTTGTCTTGCCCTTCAAAAGCGGAGCGATGGCACGGACAGCAATACCGCAGGAGCCTATAAAGATAAGCGCGTCATTATTGAAACTCGCCTTCGTCCATTCTTTTAGACCGCCTTGAGCACAGCGGGTAAGCTCGGCTGTATTACCATTCTGCTCAAAATATGACACAAGGCGTTCACCCAAGGTATAACCCTTTTCACTGAAAGCAATCACTGCCGCATTCATGTCTCTCTCCCCTTGCGAAAGGCTGTGGTAAACGCCGGATCATACAACTTGGAAAGCTCGTAATTATCACCGAGAAAACCACCCACTAAAATAAGAGCCAGATTGGATATGCCATTTTGTGACTCTGTCACCGCTAGTGTCCCGACAGTGCAGCGCAATACCCGCTCATCCGGCCAGGAGGCCTTATAGACAATAGCGGCAGGTGAATCCTCACCGTAACCTCCTGCAATCAGCTCCCGCTGCAATTCTTCTGTCATTCCTGCGCTCAGAAATATCACCATCGTAGCCCCGTGAGCCGCTAAAGATGCGATGTTTTCCTTCTCCGGCACCGGCGTTCTCCCCGCCATGCGGGTAATGATGACACTTTGGCTCACCTGCGGCAGCGTATATTCGGCTTTCAGCGCCGCCGCCGCGCCGCAGAAGCTGGATACGCCGGGGCATATATCATAGGGTACACCCTCAGCCTTGAGCAAATCCATTTGCTCCCGGATCGCACCATAGACAGACGGGTCACCAGTATGCAGCCGCACTGCCGTTCCGCCCTTGCGGTGCACGCGAAGCAGTACGGCGATAACCTCGTCAAGGGTCATCCTGGCACTGTCATGTATTTCGCAGCCTGGCCTGGCATAGTTCAAAAGAGCCGGGTTAACCAGCGATCCCGCATATACGATGGCGTCGGCGGCTTTAAGAAGGTCAGCGCCGCGCAAAGTGATAAGATCCGGCGCTCCGGGACCGGCTCCAACAAAATGAATCATTTCTTTATCCTCCATATTTCCATAAGTTCATCCGCATTGCTGCTTTTTGTCAGTATGCCGCGCATGGGCCGGGCGTCAGTAAAGCAAAGATAGCCGATGTCCACGCCTTCCGGCACACGACGGTTCAGACAGGGGCTGATGCGTTTTCCCAGTTCGTCCATGGTCTTTTCCAATAATCCCGCGTTGTAAAGGAGCGTCAGAGCCGCGTCAGCAGTAACGCTATGCAAGATACTCTTGAGCAATGAAAGCTCCCCTCCAGCCTCCAGTGTACAGGCAATCAGCGTTTCCGTCCGGCCGTCACCGAAGGAAGAATGGGTATTGGTGATACCAAGACCGAGCTTTACCAGCTTGCCTATGTGACCCACGAGCAGGATTCGATTAAAACCCAGCTCGACTGCCGTATCAATCGCGTCGCCGATGAAGTTGGAGCAGACTACATGTCCATCCAGGGATAAGCCAAGACTGTCACGGGCGAAAGTCTCTCCGTAGTTGCCGGGGGTTAGCAGGACATCGCGCGCACCCGTTGTCCATAGCTGCCTTAACTCCAGGCGTACAGTATCCGCCATCGCCTGATGGCTCATTGGTTCGACGATGCCTGTAGTGCCAATCACCGAGATACCACCCTCTATCCCTAAGCGGGGGTTAAAGGTACGAGCAGCCAGCTTCTCGCCGTCTGGGATAGAAACTGTAACGGAAAATCCACCCTCATAGCCATATACCTTTGCTGTCTCGCTTAATTCTTTCGTGATCATCTCACGCGGGATGCTGTTGATGGCCGCCGCGCCTACCGGTTGGTCAAGTCCAGGTTTGGTTACACGTCCGACGCCCTCGCCACCGTCAATTGATATCCCGTGCGCACTTCTTTCGACTCTGGCGTATATGAGCATACCATTTGTCACATCGGGGTCATCACCGGAATCCTTACGAATCGCACAACTTGAGAAATTCTCGGTGAGCCTGATATCCAACACATCCAGTGTCAAAAAACAGTTTTTAGGCGTGCTGATGGACACCCTCTCCACCGGGGAACCTCCAAGCAGCATGATACCGGCTGCTTTCGCCGCCGCAGCGGCACATGAGCCGGTGGTATAGCCACAGCGCAATAATTTTCCATTTATGTTTCGCGTAAATTCCATACAAAAACCCCCGGCATCGAAGCGCCGAGGGTTGATTTATGAGAGAAACAGGTTCCCGCCTAAATTATATCCTTCGGTGCCCGCAAAGGAATATGAATCCTGGTAACCCGGCTATCACGGTAACGGACTTGCGAGGGAATTGCACCCTGCTTCCCCAGTTCTAATTAAAATTAGTATGGGATAAAAAAAGATGATTGTCAATCCTGTTTTATTCCTGTCTTATTCTTTAGAATAACACATTGACAAAATATTTTATGTAGTGATACACTAATTTTTAATTAAATATTAGAGACAGGTCATGGAAGCTGGGTGTGAATCCCACGCAAGGCCGTTGCTGTAATTCGTCGATAACTTTGCCTAATGTCACTGGAATAGATTCCGGGAAGACGTCAAGGTTGCGTTCACTCAGGACGCAGGCGATAAGCCAGAATACTTGCCTGTTTCTGCCGTGCAAATCGTACGGCGCGCACAGCCCTGCGGACTACCGGGGTATTAAGTGTTAATGTGATCATATTTGTTTATTAACGATATGACACTATTTGGGACTTAACGAACGTCTGCGGGTTGGTAGCAGGCGTTTTTTTATTGCTATAAAAAGCAAATTGAAATAAACGAGAAAAACGAGGAGGGTCAATAATGAAAAAACAGTCAAAAGGATTTTTAACAGTTATGCTGGTACTGTCGCTATGCCTGCTTATGATGGCGGGCTGTGGAACAACCTCCGCAGATTCAGACACCGGAGCTAATTCCCAGACCTCTACACCTTCTAAAGTTTTGCTGGTAGTCAGCTTTGGGACAAGCTACAACGACAACCGTGATTTGTCCATAGGCGGCATTGAGAAAGCTTTGCAAACGGCTTACCCCGACTACGAGGTTCGTCGTGCGCTCACCAGTCAGATTATCATTGACAAACTTAAAGAGCGTGACAGCATCAAGATCGACAATGTTAAACAAGCCATGGATCGCCTGGTGGCTGACGGCATAAAAGAGGTCGTTATCCAGCCTACGCACGTCATGGACGGATTTGAGTATGATGACATCATCTCCGAAGTCACGCCCTACAAGGATAAATTTGACAGTTTCAAAATCGGCAAGAATTTGCTGAGTTCCGATGCTGACTATCAAGAGGTCGCCAAAGTCATAGCGGAAGAGACAAAAGCCTATGATGCAGATGGTACAGCAATCGTCTTTATGGGGCATGGAACCGAGGCTCCGTCGAACGCTACATACGCAAAGATGCAACAAACTCTGACCGATGCAAGTTACAAGCGCTACTTCGTTGGTACGGTTGAGGCTACACCCGCTTTGGAGGACGTTATGGCTCTTGTTAAGGCTTCCGGCGCTACCAAGGTCGTACTTGAGCCGCTGATGATTGTCGCGGGCGACCACGCCAATAACGATATGGCGGGCGATGAAGAAGGTTCCTGGAAGACAGAGTTCGAGAAAGCAGGCTTCGAGGTCGAATGTGTCATTAAGGGTCTTGGCCAGATGAAGGGTATTCAAGACCTGATTGTTAAGCATGCAGGTGAAACGATAGCCCCGCCCGTACCAGGCGGGGAGTCTACTCAAACCAGCAGTCAAGTGAACACCTCTGCCGAAGACGTGCAAAACACTCCTGCTGAAGATGAGAAACTGGAGCCTATTTACGGCAGCCAGATTAAAGATGGCACATACTCAATTGAAGTATCGTCCAGCTCCTCCATGTTCCAGGTTGTCGACGCCCAACTGACCGTAGCGGGCGGAAAAATGTCTGCCGTCCTTACATTGAGCGGAACCGGTTATGAAAAATTATACATGGGCACCGGTGAAGAGGCTCTTGCTGATACGGATGATAAGTGCATCTATTTTGTGAAAAACGCTGAAGGAAAATATACTTATAAAGTACCAGTAGCTGCACTCAATCAGGACGTTAACTGCGCCGCGTGGAGCATAAAAAAGCAGCAGTGGTATGATAGAGTTTTGGTCTTTCAGTCCACCCTGATACCCAAGGATGCGATTTCTGCTGAAGCTTCGGTGCAACTTCCAGCGGACGGACAGTATACCATAGAAGTGACTCTGACGGGTGGAACTGGCAGAGCAAAGGTAGAGTCTCCTGCAAAGCTTACCGTATCAGGCGGCAAGGCGGCGGCGCTCATTGTATGGAGCAGCTCAAATTACACGTATATGATGGTGGACGGGACCAAATATAATCCGGTCAATACCGAAGGTAATTCCACATTTGAGATTCCGGTTTCGCTGGATGAGGATATGGCAATAACCACCGAGACCATCGCTATGAGCGCGCCTCATGTAGTAGACTATACGCTCAGGTTTGATTCAGCTACGCTAAAGAAACAGGGATGAGAAAAAAAAGATTAGTAATCTGGTTAATCAGCTTAATATTGATATTTTCTATTCTGCCGGGATGCTCAGGTAATCCGCCTGATGCCCGGCAGAATGGCCTTGGAAACGGTTGGCAGGTTGAGAGAAGCATGGAACTTAAGTATGCTAAAAACTTCAGCGTGGACTACTATAATGACGGATATGCTCTAATCTCCATAACAGACGGCACCAGATATCTAATCGTCCCCCAGGGTCGTGAGGTACCTGCAGGAATAGATACGGATATCATCGTACTTAAGCAGCCAATCAAAAATATCTATCTCGTTGCCACTTCGGCGATGTGTCTCTTTGACGCCCTCGATTCCCTTGACAGCATCAGTTTGTCCGGCACCAAAGCCCAAGACTGGTATATCGAAAACGCCAGAACGGCCATGGAAACCGGCGACATACTCTACGCAGGAAAATACAGCGCGCCGGACTACGAGCTTATTATGTCAAGCGGGTGCGATTTAGCCATCGAATCCACCATGATTAACCATACCCCTGAAGTGAAGGAAAAACTGGAGGATGTCGATATCCCTGTCCTAATCGAACAGTCAAGCTACGAACCCCATCCACTTGGGCGCACCGAGTGGATTAAGCTTTACGGGGTTCTAATGGGCAAGGAAGCTGATGCAGAGCGCATTTTTGATAAACAGATAGCTTATATGAACGATGTTATCGGTCAGAAAAATACTGGCAAGACGGTAGCCTTTTTCTACATCGGCTCGTCAGGTTATGCCGTTGCCAGAAAATCTGGCGACTATGTGACAAAGATGATTGAGTTGGCCGGAGGCAATTATATTTTTGAAAATCTGGGAGATCCGACAAAATCCACAAGCACGGTAAATCTTGAAATGGAGAAGTTTTACGCGACAGCCAGGGATGCAGATATTATCATATATAACAGCACCATCGGGGGTGAGATTTCCTCTATGGAGGAACTGATCAGTAAAAACAGTTTGCTGAAAGATTTCAAGGCCGTGCAAAATGGCAACGTATGGTGTACAGACAAGAACCTGTATCAGGAAACCACCCAGCTTGGACTTATGATTTCAGATATTCACCGGATACTTACGGAAAGTGACAGTGGCCTTACGAGGCTTAATTTCATGTATAAGCTTCAATAATCAACGACAGGATACGCTCTGAGAGGAAGATTAAATGGGAGTGAAAGACGCAAGTACAAAGAAATATTTAAGGTACTGTATTACACTGGCGATACTCTTTGTATTATTAATTATATTAATTTTATTGAATATTAAACTGGGAAGCGTAACCATAGGGATAAAGGACATTGTCAAAATACTGGCCAATCAGGGTGGAAGCGCAGCTGATACAAATTATGATATAATCTGGAAAGTACGGCTGCCAAGAATGATGGCGGCTGTAATTCTCGGCGGTGCTCTGGCACTGTCGGGCTTTTTATTGCAAACGTACTTCAATAACCCCATCGCCGGACCTTATGTGCTGGGCATTTCTTCCGGTGCCAAGCTGGTGGTAGCCATTGTCATGGTCATGGCGCTAAGCAGGCACTATTCCGTCAACTCTGCCACTTTAATCGGAGCGGCTTTTGTCGGCGCTATGATTACCATGGGTTTTGTCCTGTTAGTGGCCAGAGCAGTGCCCCGCTCATCCATGCTGATTGTCAGCGGCGTAATGATTGGTTATATCTGTTCCGCAATCACGGATTTCATCATTACCTTTGCAGACGATGCCAGCATCGTAAACCTCCATAACTGGTCCAACGGCAGCTTTTCCGGCACTTCATGGGAGGATGTGCGGGTCATGGCAGTAGTGATTTTGCTCACTTCAGCCATCGTATTCCTGATGTCCAAGCCGATTGGAGCTTATCAGTTAGGTGAGAGCTACGCTCAGAATATGGGTGTTAACATCAGATTATTTCGCGTCACACTGGTACTGCTCTCCAGCGTGCTGTGTGCCTGCGTTACCGCATTTGCCGGGCCAATATCCTTTGTTGGGATGGCGGTGCCGCACCTTGTAAAATCGTTTTTGCAAACCTCCAAGCCGCTTATCGTGATTCCAGTGTGTTTTTTGGGAGGCTCAATTTTCTGTCTGGGCTGTGATTTAATCGCGAGGACCTCTTTCTCGCCTCTGGAATTGAGTATAAGCTCCGTAACAGCAGTATTCGGAGCACCTGTCGTGATAGGCATTATGTTGAGAAAGAAAGAGCGTGGCTGAGTATGGAATATTTTTTTCGCACGGACCGGCTGACGGTAGGATATAACGGGAAGCCACTGATTAAAGACATTCAAATCTGTTTGGATAAAGGCCAGATCCTTACGCTGATTGGCCCCAACGGTTCAGGTAAATCAACCATCCTAAAAAGCATAACAAAGCATTTAAAAAGTATTTGCGGGACAGTTTATATTGATAAATACTCCATAGACGACATGAATAACAAAGATATGTCTTATAAGGTAGCCGTTGTCCTTACCGAAAGGCTTAAGACTGAGCTAATGACCTGTGAAGACGTTGTCGCTACGGGCCGTTACCCCTATACGGGCATGCTGGGCATACTCTCGGAACAGGATAAAACTCAGATTCGCAAGGCGATGGAGCTTGTGAACGCCTGGGAACTGAGGGAAAGGGATTTCACCCAAATCAGCGATGGTCAGCGGCAGAGAGTCCTGCTGGCACGTGCGATTTGCCAGGAGCCGCAGATTATTGTGTTAGATGAGCCCACCTCCTTTCTGGACGTACGCTATAAGCTTGAGCTTCTCAACATTCTGCGAGCTATGGCAAAAGACCAGGGCATAACAGTCATCATGTCGCTCCATGAGCTTGAAATGGCACAGAAAGTATCGGATTTAGTGATGTGTGTCAAGGGTGAATATATCACACACTTCGGAAGTCCTCAGGAAATATTTCAAAAAGACCTGATTGGTGAGTTGTATGAATTGGTGAACGGGAATTATAATCCCCTGTTTGGAAGCTTTGAAATGGAGCGGCCGAAGGGTGAGCCGAAGGTTTTTGTAATCGCGGGAGGCGGAACGGGCATTGCCCAATACCGTATGCTGCAAAAAAAGAGGATACCCTTTATAACAGGTATCTTGCACGAAAACGACATTGATTATCAGATTGCATATGACCTGGCAAGCGAGGTGTTTTTTGAGAAGGGTTTCCAGCGAATTGGAGAGGCCCTCTATCAAAGCGCGTTGCAGCGACTACAGTCCTGCAATACGGTAATCAATTGCTTGCAGAGCTACGGTGAGATGAATGAAAAAAATAAAGAACTGTACAAAAAAGCTGTATCCATGGGGTTAAGAACTGTTACAAGTGCGGAGGAACTATAAAAACTGCGGAGGAACAATGATGAAACGAGGAAAATTGTATGGGGTAAGTGTTGGGCCGGGAGACCCATCGCTAATGACGCTCAAGGCGGTGTCCTGCATCCGGCAGTGCGACGTATTGGCAGCCCCGCGCACATCTGACGGGAATTCGCTTGCCCTGAAGATAGCGGAAGGCGCGGTGAATACATCAGGGAAGCAAATCGAATATTTGGACCTTCTTATGACACGAAATCAGGATGAACTGGCAAAAATTTATCATTCGGCAGCAGATCGTATTTCAATACATCTGGATGCAGGCAGAGATGTTGCCGTACTGAATCTTGGTGACGCATCGCTCTACAGCTCCTATTCTTATCTTTGTCGTATTCTACTGGATCGTGGCTACGATGCAGAAACAATCCCAGGCGTGGCAAGCTTTTGCGCATGCGCATCAGTACTCAATCGCAGTCTTACCGATATGAATATGCCATTGCACATTTTACCCGCGTCTATGCAGGACCTGTCCTCCGCCCTCGCACTGCCGGGCGGCAAGGTTCTGATGAAATCCGGTCATACTCTGCCGGAGATAAAGCGCCTTCTGTACGAACATGGACTCACGGAGCGTTCAGTGCTCGTAACCGACTGTGGACTTTCTACGCAGCGTGCCTTTCTCAATATTGATGAGGCGACGGATGAGAGCTACTTTACCACTATCCTTATCACCCCGTGAGTGAATCTATATGAGTAAAGAACAAGATAACGATACTAAAAGTTATTGTCGATACTATGATAGTCGCTTTACTTCTGCCAACGATAGCCTACCAAATCACTGACTATAAGATACATGAATGGCTGGCCCTACAAGAGTTATTACAGCGAGAGCATGTCATCTATAAGATGCTCATAAAACAGGCCCGAGATTTTCGGCCCTGTTTTTGCCTTTTTTTGCTTCCAAACCACAACATATTGTGGTCATGCTCTATTTTTGCCCTTCAGACCACTATTCGTCATCATTATTATACACTCAACGTGGCTCGTTATAGGTAACATATCAGTAATTTTTCAGTAATAATTTAAACGATGGTTCAACTCCCTCCAGTTTGCAAAAAAAGTCAAATGTCATCTCTAAAATTGAAGGGTAAAAAATCAGGGGT
>JAEYOM010000016.1 GCA_023411715.1 Bacillota bacterium
AAAAATGACCCTGATACCTCTACTTTGTTTAAGCTTGCTGAAATTTTTAATGTAACAATAGATTATCTTCTTGGCAAATCTGACAACAGAAATAACGTTATTATTGAAAATGCATATTTGCCTAAAAAAACTATTGATTTACCTATACTCGGCGTAGTAAGAGCTGGTGAACCTCTATATGCCGAACAGAATTTACTTGGATATTCGTCAATAGATGCTAGCCTCGTTCCATCCGGCGAGTGCTTTTACCTTCGGGTAAAAGGGGATAGCATGAACCTTTCGAATATTGTTGACGGTCAGCTTGTTATGATCCGCCGCCAGGAGGAAGTTGAGAACGGGGAAATTGCTCTTGTTCTAGTTGACGGAGAGGATGCAACTATTAAAAAATTTTATAGAACTAATACTTTAGTGACCCTTATGCCAAATAGCTCTAATCCGAGTCATCAACCTAGAGTTATTAATTTAAAAAAAGAATCACTTAAAGTTATTGGACTTGTAGTAGGTACATTCATTAATTTTATTAAATAACAAAATAGTATCTTTATTAACTTAAATTCATCAATGAGGTGGTCATAAATGTCAAATACTAAAGATCAAATATCTAAATCAAAATTGTATGAGTACTTCAAAACTTTTGAAACCAAATTTTGTAAGCTGAATTTTATAGATAAAGAATGGTATTTAATTAATTGTGGTGTTTATTCAAATTGTAAAAAAGCAAATATAAAAGATAAAAGTGGTCAATATAGCGAAGAGTGGTATAGAGCCAGAATGGTATGGTCTTTAGTTCAATATGGCTATCCTCATAAAAATATATGTGTCGAATTTACTATTCCCAAAGGAAGTGCAGGTGCTAAATCTCTAAACCCTGATATTGTCATTTTCAAAAGCGAAAATTGGTTTGATATTTATGAAAAATGGGATAAGTCAAAAGTAGTTCCTGATGAACTTTGTAATGATTTTTTAGTCTTTTTTGAAGCTAAAAACGACATTAATAGTATTGAAAGCGCCGTAACCAAACAGTTAGGCGAGGCTATGAAAAGCCATAATAGTGAACAGGTTTTTGGTATTTATTTTGATAATCAAATAGACTTACTTATCTTCAGAAAAGAAGGAACTAATCCAATAAAAAGGTACTTTCCAAATAAATCAATAGATGGAGATGGTATTGAAAAACTTAACTTAACTAATAGAGATGAGCTTATTTCTTTACCAACATTTGACCAGTTTAGAGATAATTTAACAGCTACAGAGGATGTAAGTAAATTAAATTTTTGTACTAATCAGCCTATCGATGAAGATAGTTTTTCTGATCTACTTGAAGTTATTAATAGACTTCAAGATAGACTTAATGTATCTCATTTACAAGATTTAATAGTTGAATTTATAACTTTAAAAGTTGCTGATGAAAAAGAGGTCCGAAAAAATAAAAAGCATTTTTTTGAATTTTATGTTAAATATGAAGAAAAAAATAAATTAGGATATGGATCACAAAGCTTTAGAAATAGAGTTGAAAATTTATATAAGAAAGCTCAAAGTGAATACAAAAGTATATTTACTAATAGAGAATTTAAGTATGAAATTAAAAATGGTAGCTTAAGTCCCATACATGGTGATGATGAAAAATTTTTAATTGGTCTTATAGAAGTATTCCAGAAAAAAACAATACTTGATACCCAAAATACTAATTTTAATCAGATAATATTTAATAATTTTGGCAATAATATAGAGAAAGCAAAAGAAAAACAGTTTTTTACTCCAATACCTATAGTTAATGCAATAATTAAAATAATTAACCCGCAAAAAAACGAAACTATTTGTGACCCATGTTCAGGTATTTGTGATTTTTTAGCTATGGCATTTAGACATATATACAAAAACGATATTTCTGAGTTACCTCCTGCAGATAATTTTTATGCATATGATAAGGACAGCAAAATTCTTAAATTAGCTGAACTTAATTTAGTTTTAAATGGTGATGGTAATGCTAATGTATATATTATGGACTCCATAATAGATAAGCTACTAATTGACGGAAATTATAGAGATATCGATTTTTCAATTGAAAATTATAATAAAGCTAGCTGGGAAAACAAAAACGATGAATTAAAGAATTTAAAAAAATTTCATATAGTTGTAACAAATCCTCCTTTCGGTAAAGGAAGAGATTTAAAAACAGGTAGAGATAATAAATGGGATGTTCCCACTAAAACTATAGATTTATATGAGACATGGCAGGTTTCCGGTAAACCATCTTCAATAGATATGGGGGTGATTTTTTTAGAAAATGCCTATAAAATTTTAGAAGATGGGGGTAGGATGGGTATTATATTATCTAACTCAATAGCTGGTGTATCAGAATGGTCCAAAGTTAGAGATTGGATAATCTCAAAAATGAGAATTGTTGCTCTTTTCGATCTTCCATCTGGTACCTTCGGAGAAACTGATGTTTCAACAACAGTTATTATTGCTTATAAACCAAAACCTAATGAAGTGCACATTTTAAGTGAAGACTATGAAATTTTTGTAAAAGAAGTTAAGCATGTTGGCTACACGGTTAATAGAATTGATAGAATCGTTATTATGACACCCGATTTTGTTATTAATGAAGAAACTTTCCAAAGAGAAAAGGATATTAATGGCAATGACAAAAGGCTAACAGATTTGCCTGATTTAGTTAACGAATTTAACGAGTGGCTTAATAAAAATAAATATAAATATGAAATTATTTATAATGCGTTTCATGGTGACACTTTTGAAAAATGGGAGATATAGTGATGTACAATTATATTTACAAGCCTAAAACTATAAATTCAAGCCATTTTAAGAATAATGAATTTGCCTTATCACCTTTTAATTATAGAAAAACAGTATTTAAAAATAACAATACTTACACATTAGAAAACCTTTTAAATAATAAAATATATAAAGGTTTTGAACCTGGTACAACCAGCTATATAGGTTTTTCTGATAATTATTTTATTAGAATTAGTGATTTAGATGATTTGAATTTAACTTTTGATATTACCGAGGATACAAAAAAAATCATACCACCTTCTAGCGATGAAGATTTAATTAATAAGTATGACATTTTATACCAAAGTGCTAGCAATGAAGGAAATGTTTGCATATACTTGGGCGACAAACCTGCATATTATAATAGCCATTTACGCAAACTGTTATTTAATGAAGATAAATTTTATATTTTTGCATTACTGAAATCAAATGTCGGTAAGCAACAAGTTGAAGTATTAGGTTCCATAAAGGGTATGGATAATTTTAAAGAGAATTACCTATTAAATACTGTTATACCTTATCCTAATAAAAAAAATCATGAGTTTCCTAATAAAGTTAAGTTTTTGGTCAGCCAAATAACACAAAATATAATTAACAAAGAAGAACAAATAAAAAATAAGAATCTTCAAATTGATGAATTAATTGAAGCTGAGATAAAATCTAATCAAAAAGAAAACTTGTTTTCTTATGAATATCCAACCATAAACAAAATTAAATACGAAAGTCGTATGGATACTGTTTTATACGAAAAAGAGTATACTTCTTTAGAATTTCTAGTTTTAAATTATATTAATGATGTATTTTTTTTGAAACCTGAACACGTTTCACCTGGCAAAACTCCTAAAGATTATTACTTTACTAGTAAAAAGCAAAATAATACTTATTTATGGGTTACTCCAAAAAATATGGCTAGAAGGCAATTATTGTATAATACATATATTTATTCCAGCAAACCTTCTAATACAAAAAAACATAGCCTTATATTTACTGGTGTAAGATATGTTGGTAATTGCTTCTTCGTTGATAATTTATCGGAACCAGTATATTGTAATCAAAATACTTTAGTAATAAATTACTCTAGTAATATAATTGATCAATTATATTTACTATGTTATTTAAGTAGCAATATAGGTAGGAATATGCAGCTAATGCAAAGAATAAAAGGAATAGTACCAATATTATACAAAGCTGATTTAGTTAAAATTCCTATACCTAATTTCCCGATAAATATTCGTACAAAATTGTCGAGACTTTACTATAATCCAGTTCATAAAGATAATAATATTGCTTTAGAAGAATATCTTGCTAAAGAAATTGATTATAATCAGCAATTAGGTATCTATCAATTAAATATGGAAATATTAGATTTAAGGAATAAGTTAAATGAGCTTATTGATAAAATTGCAAATGAAAAGCCAATTTCTATTGATATAAATAATTTTTTATAACTAATATTACTACACCAACTAATACACCAACTAGAATGTTGTTTTATAATTTTTAATAATTAAATATAATTAATCTATCAGTCTTGATACCTAATTTAATCTATTTTAATTATTTATAATAATTATTAATCAGTAATTCCAGTAATTCCTAAACCGCAGGCCGGAGGTTCGAATCCTCTCGGGCGCACCACAGATTGTCTGAAAACCCGCTTAAATGGCGGGTTTTTGGCATGTTTATGCTTTTTCACACTGCATAACACAGTAGGCTTCGTAACTTTATATGAATACTCTGTATAAATATTATACCGATCGGACCTTTTCGGACAGTCTGACCATTTAAAACTTACAAGTATAAGGCTTGTAGGTTTTTATTTTTCTTCCCGTTATCTTTCTAAAATCCCGAAACCCGTAAAATGAATAAGTTCCATACAGGTTGGTATAAATACATTAAGCCGAATAATTCTCGAAAGGAGTATATTCAGATGAGTATGGATGGTGATAATCCCCATAACAGATACGCTACATTTGCCGGAGGCTGTTTCTGGTGCATGGCAGGGCCATTTCAGGAAATCAGCGGTGTGCTGGACGTCAAGTCAGGGTACACGGGCGGCCATATGGAAAATCCGACCTATGAGGATGTATGTTTGGGCACGAGCGGGCATTATGAGGCAGTGCAAATCACGTACAATCCTGCAAAGGTCGATTATGCATTACTGCTCGATACCTATTGGCGGCAGATTGATCCGACAGACCCAGGAGGGCAGTTTTATGACAGGGGGCAGCAGTACCAGACTGTAATTTTTTATCATGACGAGGAACAAAAAGAGCTTGCTATTGCATCGAAGAAAGAACTTGAGAATTCAGGCAGGTTCAACAAGCCAATCGTTACCGAAATATTACCCGCTCGCAAGTTCTATCCTGCAGAAGAATACCATCAGGATTACCACAGAAAAAATCCCGAACGCTATAAAAACTATAAAAACGGCTCGGGTAGGCAGGAATTTGTTTGTAAGGTATGGAGTGATAGAGATGAATGATAAAAGTTTTTCCAAACCGGATAAAGAAGATATCAGGAACAAGCTAACGCCAATACAGTATAAGGTGACCCAGGAGAATGGTACAGAACCTCCTTTCAATAATGAATTCTGGAACCATAAAGAACATGGCATTTATGTAGATATCGTTTCGGGCGAACCATTGTTCAGCTCCTTGGATAAGTTTGATTCAGGCTGCGGCTGGCCGAGTTTTACCTCACCTATTGAAAAGGAGAATGTTCGCGAAAAGGTAGATAAAAGTCATTTTATGGTTCGTATCGAAGTGAGAAGCAAACATGCGGACTCTCACATCGGGCATGTTTTCACAGATGGTCCGGAGCCAACAGGCTTGCGCTATTGTATAAATTCGGCTGCACTCAGATTTATTCCGGTCAGGGATTTGGAAAAGGAAGGTTATGGGGAGTATCTGAAACTTTTTTCCCACTCGACATAAAGGGAAAAGGACAAGGATACAAATCGTTATATTTACGGTTTCATACCGAAACAAAATACTGCATTGACCGTCTAAAACAGTATCATGGAGGTAAAGGCTATGAGAAAACTCTCTATTGTTGTTATTATACTTTCGTTGATCTTATGCCAATGTTCTACGCTCCAATATTATCACCGGGAATTACGCATAACTGAATAAACTTGGTTTTTTTTCACCAGAAGGAACCTTTCGGGGTTTGGGATTTTTTATTTCCTTGATTCAAAAACAGTTTCAATCCATTGTCTCCATAGAGACAGACGGATTCAAAAGAACATGGTCTCCCTCGCTCAACCCATCCGTTACCTCAACCCGGTTTTCGCCATCATCCCTTATCCCGGTCCGCACAAGCCTTTCGACTACCATATTGTTTTCCAGTACTTTGACATGCTCCTCGTCGAAGGTCACATAAATGGATTCCGGAGGAACGGTTAAAACATTTTTCTCCATTCCGGTATTCAGGGTGATGACACCTTCAGTACCTTCCGTTATCTTATCGGGGACAGATTCGTCCAAAGTAGCCCGGAGTGATATTCTGGCCATGAGTCCATTCTGGATTCCCAATGGGACATTGAATTCCGTGTCTGCTGTATCAATGCCTTCACGCATTAATGGGAAGGTGATCCTATCGATGGTGCAGGGTATGCTTGATGTACCGCCGGAACCGTAGTTGATGACACCCTTCAGTCCCCTGACAATACCGGCGGGGCTTTTCAATTTCTTTTTCCCTCCGTTGCCGGTATAATCTGAGATGGATGCATTCTCCACCAGAAATACCATATCGGATAAGCCGTAAATCCGGATCACCGGCCGATAGGTTTGTGATATACTGCCAGCCTTGACTTCCGGTTCTCCTGCAATGCCGTCTGCGGGAGATATCAGTTTACAGGCGTTCATTTTCCGGTCCAGCTCCTGTATATCCAGCTCAAGCGCCTGAAGATCCAGTTGGGCTTCCTTCCTCTCAGTCATGTCTTTTTTCCCGTCAATTGCTTCGCTGACACTGAGTTCTTCCAGACGGACAAGAATCTTCTCCCTCTCCAGTTCCTTCTTTATCTTCTCCCTTGTCAGCGCCGAAGTATCGAGCTCTGCCAGTAAATCGCCCTTTTTAACCTTATCTCCCGCATTCACATAAAACTTTGCTATTGCGTAACCTGAGACGGAAAAGGATACACTGCAGGTACGACTTCTCCGAAATACGCCTGTCAATTTGACTGTGCTCTGTATTGTCTGGTAGGAGGCTGTTATTGTTGGAAGCGCGTCCGGAGAACCCGAAGAAGCAATGGCTTCATTCCGGCCTTGGAGCGTATCCCTGTCGGATGGCTGGGAACCCGCCGGATAAGAGCAGCCGGAAGGCAGCAATAATAAAAACATGCAGGACAGGACGAGTAATTTATTGAAAATATTGGGTTTTCTCATAAAAGTACCTGCTACTCCTCTCCCAGCTTAATTACCTGTGCAATCCGGATTCCCGAGATGATCCTTCCCAGAATCAGCATTGCTGCCAGCAACATAACTATGCTTATCCAAATAAACCGATCATAATCGCTTCTGGCGAATGTTATCAGGAATGGAAGCGGTTGTCCCGCCCCATTCCAGGCAGTGCCCATTACGGGAAGGTATACTTTCGTGGCGAGCTGACCGATCAGGATACCGCCTGCCACAGAGGACAGGGAGGTCATAAACTGTTCCATCGCAAGCATACCTAGGATGCTGCGGAATTCAACCCCGAAGGACCTTAGCATTCCGAACTGCAATTCCCTTCTTTTTATAGAAAGGACCCAATAGATGAGAAAACCGGTCATGCTCACGGTAAGTATTAAAACAAGGCCCAGTGACAGAGCTCCATTGAAAACCTGGATAACAGGTTCCCGCAGCTTCTTTTCCACTTCCGCCCCGGAATCGGAAAGAACCTTAGCCAGTCTGGACTCGGACTTCAGTCCTCCGGCCAGTGCTTCCGCAGAGGCGCTGCCATCGGTCCTCAGCCAGACCTGATAGGGAAGAAGGGGGGTAGAAACCTGCATATACCCGAGGTTCACAACTGCCAGATATCTGTTTTCCCCCGAATCCGAAACCGGCTCGAATCCTGGCCAGTATTGGAGAAAATCCACTACCTCTGCCCTGATACTGCCTGTATTACTGAAGGTAACAGTAATGACATCCCCTTTTTTGACACCGTAGTCCTGCTCAAAGGAGCGTGAAAGTAAAACGCCATCCGGTTTTTCACCGAGCCGGTTCAGATAACCGTACCAGCCTGAGGACAGAAGATCCCCTCGAAACCAGGCGGTATTGCCGAATTCCCTGGTGTTGACGGCAAACATATCTACATTGGAAGCTTCAGGTAATTCTGCAGACTCTCGGGCCCAGTCAGGCCTTCTGGCGGACTCAAGCCTGGGAGCCTGAGAAAATTTTACAACCGCATCTCCTGTATGGAATACCCTTGCAGAGCTGATTACCCCTTTCTGCTTTGCATACCATGAGAAATCCGGTTCCGTATAAATAATGCGTATTTTCCCTGCTAATTCCCTGTAATTATATGCCTCCACTTTTTTCATGGCTTTCACATCGCCAAAGGCCGCAGCCATTTCAGTGCTTTCGTCCGGTTTATCCGGATCAGTACTTTCCCAGTTTTCCAGGAATACCTGGTCAGCACCGTTTTTATACAGGATATTGTCCGATATGTTGCGGTCTACGGTCCTTGCCGTGTTTGAATTAAAGATTCCCACCGCGAAGGCCATAAGAAAGAACAGCATGAAGAGCTGCCTCATGTCCCGGTTGCGGCCTGTCTGAACAAAAGCAAGATATGGCATCGGCGACCAGAATCGATTTCCTGCTAAAAAAAGGATATTTATGAAATACGGAAAGACAAATAGCACAATCAGAGAAATTCCTGCAATAAAAACAACGGCATTTATCACAAGAAGCGGGTCCAAAGGAATGGACGCAAGGGCTGGATCGTCCGGTTTGTCTACCATGGCGGGAATTTTACCGGTAAATCTCCAGTACAGTGACAGTCCCAATAAAAGCAGACCGGCAGCCAGTCCGGGAAGGAAGGAATTTTTTCTGTTTCTTGTACGCTTCTGTTTCTGCCTGACTACGGAAAAATCAGTAAAGGCCATAGTCGTCAGGATCATAGCCAGAAGATTGAACAGTACGGCACCAAGCGCATATAACATAATATTGCCGTTGAATGCAATTGGCATTGATGGATCATACTTCAAATCCATAAAATCGCCGGAGGCGCCGATGATCCGGCATATCAGGAAACCCGCCGGAGGCCCAGCCAGAAGTGCCGCCGCCCCCAGGAAAACACCCTGCAGCAGGTAGATCAAAGCTACCTGCTGCCTATTGCCGCCACGGCTGGCAATAACGGCAATTTCTGTCCTGTCATGGTCGGCGATCAGGCAGGAAACCGTACAAATAAGAAGTAAAATCATAAACAGGATGGGAAGATTTAGTACGAACATTATTCCAAGCAGGGATGTCTCCTGTTTTTTATAGTTGTCAAGGAGGGGCATCATGGGACATTCAAATACCGTGGAACCATTTGCCCTGATCCAATCAGCAATGGCCAGGCGGGTAGTCTCAAGATTGGCGGAAGTGATTTCCCTGTAATCATATGCACTACAGGTTTTAATTTCCACTGTCAGGCTGGGTCGTACCGTTTGGATAAATTCCCTCTTCACCAAGTTATAATCTACATAGAAGGCATCTTTGCACTGATTGAACGGATAATCCTCATACCATGCCAGCTTTTCCGGAGACGCGGTTTCCACGATTCCGACAATTTTAACTCCGATATCCCCTTGTACGGTGGGAATAGAATATGTTTTTCCCAGGACCAGATGATTCAGCAGCATGTCGTTTTCGGATACGACAGCTTCCAAGACACCGCCTTCCGCCTCACCGGAGCACATCCTGCCACTGATTATCTTCGTATAGTTCTCAATACCATCAAATGCGTTAAGATTGAATTTCTTAATACTGCTTCCCGGAATGCTGTCTCCCTGGATAATATTCTTTATTATGATTGTATCTGCGGTTCCCAGTAGTGGGAGAGGGATTTTGTTTTTCAATAGCCGGGAACTTTTCAGGAAGCCATTGTATTTTCCTTCCAAATTGCCGCTCTTTGTTGTCAGCGTTATCTCAGCGGACCAGTATGCAGGGAATTTTCCGCTATCTTCGGCAACTTGCCCGAATTCCTCCGACAATTGCTTCAAAGGGGCGCTTCCTGCATACATGGGAATGCTGCAGGTTACAGCGGCAGCCATAATAAATCCGCAAAGCAGGCACACAGACAACCAGGGATTCTTTAATGTTTTTCTCAGGGCAATAATCAGCAATAAGAAGCATCCCTTTCTACCGGACTATGATATCCTCGCCTTCCTCCAGACCATCGACCACTTCGATATCGCTGCTGTCGGATGAAACGATCCCGGTTGTGATCTCCCTTTCCTGGATAACTCCGTCCTTGTAGATATTGACGAAGCTTTTCCCTCCTGCCGTGAAAATGTCCTGCTTCCGGATCAGCAGCGCGTCGGATGCATTGGCCAGAATCAGGGAAAATGCTGCAGAATCATCTATTGTCATCCGTTCCTCCGGCAGGTCTGCGACCTTTATATGAATCGCATTGGTCATATAGTCCTTTTCTTCATTTAAAGTATCAATCGGCAACTTGACAACCTCTCCGTTGTAAACCTCACCTTTGTAGCTTACCTCGACTGCCGTTCCGACTTTCAGGCTCTCTGTACCGGAGGCACTTTTAGATACCAGCAGCGCCTTGCTTTTATCTGCGATCCGAACGACCGTATCCTCCTGATTGACCGTGCTTCCCGGTGAAATTGTGCTTATTGAGGTAACAACACCGGTATTATCAGATTTTAACACCGAAAGATTTATGGAATTTGTCAGGTCTTCCACGTCCATCTTCGCCAGTTTAAGATCAATCTCGGCTTTTTTTATTGCATATTTTCCTCCGCCGCCATTCAGCTCATTTTCTGTTTTCAGTCGCTCGTATTCGAGTTCGGAGCGTTCCTGGACAATCCGGGCCCTTTCCAACTGCCTTTCCAGTGATTCTGTATCCAATTCCGCCACAAGGTCGCCTGCGGATATCCTTTGAAGATACGACACATAAATGGATTTCAATATGCCTGAGGTCCTGAAATGCAGGTCCCAGGTGGACGGGGTCAGAAAGACTCCCCATCCGACAGCCTTGTTTTCGATACTGCCGCGTTTAACCTTGTATGTATTGATTTGAGCCTTTGCGGGTTCTTCCAGCGTGACGGCGGGAAATGCGCCGGCGCTCTCCTCTCTTTCAGACGGCAAAGCACAGCCTGTCATGGAAAGTGTCCAGGATAGGAGGGCCAGACATAGCATGGATTTTACCATATGATTAAAAAAATTCCAGGCTTGATCAGATAAATCACTCCAGTAATGAATGTGGAATGTTAGATAAAAAAATTTATCGCTGTTGCTATTATATAGTAAATATTGTAATATGGCAAGAATTCAGGTTGGTATTCATTTTTCTGGTCACATATCGAACAAAAATACCGTTCGGGCTTCGGCGCTCGGGTCGCAGTCCGGAATCCGGTATTTGGTTCACAGTCCACGGCTATTCCATAACTATTCTACGGCTATTTCACGACTAGTCCACGGATATTCCACGGCTATTCCATGGTTTGATGGTTTTCCACGATCTATCACGCCATTAAGCTTTTATGAGTATACTATATCGATTCCAAATCAATGGAGGTATAGGTATGGGATATTATATAACTGTAGAACCAGGCGTACATATCTTTATGGAGGATATCAATCCGGCAGGCAGCAAGACCATTCTTTTTATCCACGGCTGGCCCGGGAACCACAATCTTTTCGAGTATCAATTCAATCAACTGCCGAAACAGGGCTTCAGATGCATCGGCATCGATATTCGTGGCTTTGGCCTGTCAGCCAGGCCTTGGAGCGGTTATGACTATAACCGCTTGTCAGACGATGTGCGGGCTGTCATAGATGCGTTGCAACTGAATAATATCATACTCGGCGGGCACTCGACGGGTGGAGGTGTTGCGATTCGCTACATGGCCAGACATCAGGGCCGCGGCGTAAGCAAACTGGCACTCTTTGCGGCTGCAGCTCCCAGTCTGGTCCAGCGCCCGTACTTTCCGTATGGATTGCCAAAGCAGGCGGTATTGGACATAATTCAAGGCACCTACAGTGACCGTCCGAAAATGCTCAGGGACTTTGGTAATATGATTTTCCACAATTATGTTACCCCTTCCTTCTCTGACTGGATCTTTCAATTAGGCCTCCAGGCCTCAAGCTGGGCTACTGCGGCGATTGCGAACACTTGGCTTGATGAGGAGGAGTTATTCAATGATATGGGAAAAATCAGCGTTCCGACCCTGATCCTTCACGGCGTGAACGACAAGGTATGCCTGTACCCATTGGCGATCGCTCAAAAAAACGGGATTCGGGACGCCAAGCTCGTGCCGTTTGAGTCCTGCGGCCATTTTCTGTTTTACGATCAACTTGAAAAATTCAATGAAGAATTGACAAAATTTGCTGAAGAGTAACCTTTGAATCTTTTAAAATTTATCCTTGGCTTTGACGCTAATCCGATACATTTATCGTCGCTCTGACTTAACTCTGCAGGCTTCCTCATACTCTGCAGGGGTCATACCTACTATGCTTTTGAATACTTTAAAGAAATAGGTATAGTTGTTAAAGCCGGCATCAAGGATAATCTCCTTAAGCCTCCCGTTTTTATCTTCAATCAGTCTCTTCACATACTCCACCCTGACAAGATTCAAATACTCGACAAAACCTTTTCCGCATTCTTCCTTGAATGTCCTGCTTAGATATGAACTGCTGACCCCAATATATTCGGCAATTTCATTCAATGATATATTTCTTTTAAAGTTCCTGTGAAGGTATTCTATGGATTTTTGAATATTCTCTGAAAAATCGCTTCTGATCTGATATACCTCTATCAAGTCGATTAATTTAAGAAAAATACCGAGTATCCATTGCTTTACATCAGTTATTGTCTCATACTTTTTCATCTCATTGTATGGAATGTCCGCATCAGAGTAGATACTGCCAATATCTATCGACATTTCCCTCGCAACCCGGTTTAAGATATTAATCATTTCAACGCATATCATCTGAGTTGATTTAAAGTCGGGTTCGTTTTCAATCATTTTAGTAAATACATTATCGACATGTTCTATAAGCTTTTTGCGGTTTGTTGCTTTGATAGCATACAAAATACTCTTCTCATCCTGTATATCCAGGTTAGTGAATTTACTTTTTGCCTTGCCATTGGAAGCTTCTCTCAATATGTTGTCCTTGCCCTTATAAAACTTGTTTTTCAGGGTAAGCTCCGCTTCAGAATAGCACTTGCCGATTGCGGTCAAATCGTTGAAAAGCTTACCTACACTAAAGCTTGCCGTAATGTTAAGGTACCTCTTGATGCTCTCTTTGATCCTGTCTACACTGGTTAGCATCTGATTATATATGAACAAGTGACTGTGGATTTTACCGAATGAATATATGATAACGAATTTTCCATTGTCAACATGCGAAACTACGGCTTTGCCTGTATCCTTCAAAATCTGGGCGGCGATGTCTTCTATTGAAGATATGATAGTATTCATTTCTTTCATTGTAAACTTCTCTTGAAGGATATGATAATCATCAATCTCAAAAGTAACAACAGCCAGATTTCTTAATTCAATATCGAGTCCCAGCGTACCAATCTCATTTCTCAAATTATCCAAATCACCGGGCTTATCAAAAAGAAGTCTCCTGATAAAATCCTTTTTTTGGGCCGTCCTGCCTGCAGTCAATCTTTCCTGTATCAGTTGCTTTTTAGCATTTTCATCCCGATCCTGCAACACATTTTTTCTTGCCTTTGATAAGGTCGTAAGCAGGTTCTCCGAGTTAAGCCTGTACTTTAATAAATAATCAACCGCGCCCTGTATCATACTCTGCCTGACGTAGTCAAAATCGTCATAGCCGCTTAGGGCAATTAATTTAATTGTGGGATAATTGCCGGCAATATATTTGATTAAATCAACGCCATTCATTACAGGCATACTCATATCTGTAATAACTATGTCAGGAAGGCTTTCACGGATCGCCTGAATTGCATCCGACCCGTTGGACACCTCGCCGCTGATTACGTATTCGAATTTCTCCCATTCGATGAGTGTTTTCAAAAGCGTTCTTGCAACTGCATCGTCATCAACGATCAATACCTTCAACAGCATTTAGCTCTGCCTCCCCACTGATAATTGGCAGTGAAATTTCAATCGTTGTAAATAAATTCAACACACTTTTAATATAAAGGCCATACTGATCCCCGAAATTCATTACGATCCTTTCCCGAACATTTCTTATTCCTATACCGCTAAATTGAGAACTGCTGTGGTCCGAATCATTTTCAAGAATATTTTTTATCTTGTCTTCAGGAATACCAACCCCATTATCAGTTACAGTAATCTTCAATTCCGTGCCATATATAAAGCCTTTAATAATGACCAGCCCCTGTCCTTTCATCGGTGCAATACCGTGAATGATAGAATTTTCTACAACGGGTTGCAGAAGGAATTTCGGTATCTTGAGGCCCAGGATCTCTTCTTCCACCTCGTAATTTACCTTAAACTTATTATAATACCGATATTCCTGTATATTGATATAATCCCTGATATATTCCATCTCCTCACGGATGCTTATAAAGTCATTCCCCTTGCCCATACTCATATGCAGCAGGCTGATCAAAGAAGTGAGAATACTTTCCACGTTTTCTGCTTTCTGAATCCCCGCCAGCCATTTTGCCGTATTGAGAGTATTTGAAAGAAAATGTGGATTGATTTGAGCCTGAAGTGCTTTCAATTCTGCATTTCTTTTTTGCTTCTCTTTACTTTTAACATTAGCCAGGAGGTTTTTAATTTCACTTACCATGCTGTTAAAATTATTGGCAACTTCCCCGATTTCATCTTTGCTATCGTCGGTTACGCATATGTCAAGGTTCCCCTTTTTAGCTTTATTCATGGCTTTGACAAGTTTTTTCAACGGGCTTGAAATACTCATTGAAAATATGTATGACAGCAGCACTGCTACAAAAAAGCAAATGATGCCTACAATTATGCTATTGCTTCGGATATCATCCGTTTCAGAATTCAGATACGAATACGGTATCGTCCCGACGACATACCACGGTGCGTTTTTAACAGGCGCATAAGCAACGAGGTAGTCCTCACCTTTCATTTTTAGATTAAATACATTTTTTGTATTTGTTTTATCATTATTGATTTTTTCTATCAACTGAGGATCCATATATGGCTTCGTGACTTTTATATCAGAGTTCCTGCTTGAGATCACCGTTCCATCCCGATCCATCAAAAAAATGTCGGCGCCTTCACCTATATCCGTATTGGCATATACATTTAAAAAATACCTTTCATTCGTACGCATAATAAGTGTACCGATTATTTGACCGGTTTCCAGTGACTTGACAGCTCTTCCGATCAGAATGCCATTGCTTTTGCTATGTTGTTCAGGACTTGTCGCATATTTCACAAGGTTTTCCTCCATCTTGGCGTCTACAGCTTTCCAGACCGGAGTTCCAGCCTCTCTTGTAATCGTTTCAAGATAAGATTCGAGGAAATCTTTTTTCAGGTTCAGTTTAAAAGTTTTATCACCGTAAGCTACGATTTTGTCCTGATTGCGAGTATAAAGCAAAACATCTGAAATATCATGCAGGGACGAGAACTTTTTGACCAGGTCACCTTTCATCCTGTCCTGTATATCCAGGATATCCCATTCAGTTATTTTATCATAGTCCTTCAAAACATACTGCGCTTTATCTGAAAAACAGATCTCAACACTGTCATTCTCCAACCTTATTATCTCTCTGCTTATGTTTACACTTATCTGGTTCATTACCTGGACTGAATAAGTGCTGATTTTATTCTTTATTGCATTACTTGATTTATCATAGGAATCCACTCCTGAAATCAAAAGCGGAATAACAGAAAGCGTAATAAACGACAATACAAGCCTGGCCTGTATTTTTATGTTTCTAAATAACCGGGCTATTCTTTGGATATTGTGTAGGATGTTCCCGATGATTGGCTTTACTGCCTTAAATTTAAGCCTGTACATACGTGCCTCACCGATTACAGTTTGATCCTGCGTACGTTTTTCTCATTTAGCAATTATATCATAAACAACCTGTCCACATAAAAAAGTACTGTTGAAAAAACAGTACTTTCTCCGCCTGCTTATTATCAGCCTTTGACTCCGCCTATGGTCAGTCCTGATATGAAGGCTTTCTGGTTGAACAGGAAAACAATAATTATCGGAACCACTGACATAACCGCACCTGACAAAAGACGGTCGTAATTATTGCCGTAAGGGGTTATCAGTGACTGAAGCCCTATCGGGAGCGTCAGCATCTTATCGGATCGCAGCACTATAAGAGGCCAGACAAAGCTGTTCCAGTTGGTTAAGGCTTGCAGAATGGTCATTGCACCAAATGCGGGTTTCATAAGCGGCATCATTATCTTGAAAAAGATACCGAATTCCAAACATCCGTCAATTCTTCCGGCGTCCAGAAAGTCCCTTGGCAAACCGACCGCATATTGTCTGAAAAAGAAAATGGCAAAGGGCGAAACAACAAAGGGCAATACTGCTCCCCAATACGTATCGATAAGACTAAAGAGGATCGAGAGACGGTATAGCGGCAATATCAATATTTCCACGGGTACCATCATAACAATAAGCACTATGGTGAAAATAAGATTTCTTCCTTTAAAATTATACATTGCCAGTCCATATCCCACCAATGATGTCAGGAATAACGACATCACCGTATAAATGGCTGTTATAAGCACACTATTCCTGAACCAATAAAGGTAAATACCCTCTCTTTCCGTTACAAGCAGACTATAATTATGCAGATTCATCAAATTGAATTGCAGATTAAAGGATATGCCATTAACGATCATTTCTTTTCCTGGCTTGAAAGATGACAGAAGCAGAAAGAAGAAGGGTGCCAGACAAAATACTGCAAAAACCACCAGTATTATTATTATAGCTATACGTGCGACAGTTGAACGGACATTAACCGAACCGGCTTTACCGGAATGCATGCTCAATCACTCTCCTTTTTAAAGAAGCCCATTACCGACAGCTGTAATATGTTTATGAGCATCACAATTAACAGCAGTGTTATGCCGACTGTCGAACCAAAGCCCAGATCATTGTTGTTGAAACCTTCCTGATATATATAATTCACAAGAGTCATCCCAATTTCACCAGGCGACCGTGGTCCGGAAAAAATTGCGAAAGACTCGGCAAACATTGAATAGCCTCCGTAAATGCTTATGGTAAGCACATAGATAATAACAGGTTTAAGACTGGGTATTGTTATACTTTTTAATTTCTGAAAAGCATTCGCTCCGTCAATGGATGCGGATTCATAAAGCTCAGGCGATATACTCTGCATACCGGAGAGAAAATAGATGATGTTTATACCGAGCCATCTCCATGTACAGAGTACAACCATGACGAACATGGCCGTATGTTTTCCCTGCAGCCACACCACCGGGGCAATACCAAGCAGCTTGCCCAGTATATAATTGACAAGGGTGGTCTCCTGTTCTCCGAATGCCAGCCTGAAAAACAGACCCGCAATAATAACAGAGGTAAGAGCTGGTATGAAAAAAGCCGATCTGAAGAAATTTCTGCTTTTTAAATCCTTATTGTTCAAAAGTATCGCGAGCAGCATTGGTAATGGTATTAGTACAAGAATAGTCCAGAGGGTATATCTCGAAGTTACAGCCAATGCATTGAAAAAGTGTTCATTGAAGAGGCTTTTATAATTTTCAAGTCCGATAAATTTCACATCATACGGCCCCTGAATCTCCTGAAAGCTCATAATTACAGTTGAGATAATCGGGTATAGGAAAAACGCCAAAAAAGAGAGAATAAAAGGTAAAACAAATATATAAGGTACGATTTCAACCGAGTTAAGAAAATTTCTGCGGTTTTTTAATCGACTTTTTGATACTGTACTTGTTACAAGTCCACCTGACATCACTTCGGGCCTCCTTTAGAGTAAGAGCTTCGGGGTCGGCTGAAAAAATATTTCCGGTACTTTTCCGAGGAACCGCGCTATATGGCAGTTCCCCGAAAAAGTTTTGCAGATGTAGCACCATATTTTATATATGGCGATAGATCGTCAATCCGGTATTATTTACGCAGTTCGTCCGCAGCTGCCTTCAAAGCTTCTTCAGGAGTCTGGCTCTGTTCCTTCAAGGCCTTGAACAAAACATTCTTAGATACCAGCGAAATAGCATCCGGATATTTTTCAGTCAGATTCAATCCGCCGATATCACCGACTATGGATTGCAGAGTACTGAATACATCTGTCCCGAAATAATCTGTATACTGGTTCGCAGCAGTCATTGCCGGATCAGCCCACGCATCTTTTCTAATCGGATCAAAGCCAAGTATTGTCCAGGTTTTGATAGAGCCTTCTTTTGAAAGCTTCGATTCAGCCATGAGCTGCAGGCAAAGATCCTGATACTTGGTCTGGTTTGTAATAGCTGTACCTGTTCCGCCCTCACCGGCAGATGCTTTTCCGCCTTCGAAAGTAGGCATGGGGCGCACTACCATTTTACCCTTAAGGTCAGGCATATACTGTGTAAACCTTCCCATATACCAGAGAGGCATCCAGACTGAAGCGGCATTTCCCTTGTTCATCCATGCCCAATACTCTTCCGCGTGATGGAAACCGCCCGGTGCTAAAACAAATATCTTGTCCTTAAGTCCATCTTTCAGCATTTGAAGAGTTTTGACGTTTGTGCTGTTGTCAAGCGTTACCTGCCCATCTTTATCGAAGTAGTCGGAATTTTGCATATTGATAAGCGGGTAATACGACCAGTGATCCGTAGTCTCTATGGTTGACAGAGGTTTTCCTGTAGCTGCCAGTACCTTTTTACCGGCTGCAAGGTAGTCGTTCCAGGTTTTGATACTGTTAATATCAACGCCGGCCTTATCCATGATTTCCTTGTTGTAGTACATTACTTCAGCGCCGACATGATAATCCACACCGTAATATTTCCCGTCCTTCGCATAGTTTTCCAATCTGCCCATGATCAGCTGATCCTTAACAGGATCTACTATGCTGTTCAGCGGAACCAATGCCGGAGTTCCTTTAAGGAAATTGGCGAATTTGCCTATTTCAATATCAACTATATCGGGTGCGCCTGTTCCTGACTGCAAAGCGATCAAAAGCTTATTGTGCATCTCATCAACCGGGTATACATCTGTTTTCAATTCTATCGGTTTATCAGAATGAGCCTTGTTCCATGTTGCCACAGCATCATCCCAGAAGCTCTTGTGCAACTCCTGGAATGTCCAGTATGACAATTGAACAGCTTCAGCGGGTTTTGTTTCAGCTGGAGTTCCTTCAGCCGGTGTACCCGCCTGCACAGCCGTAGTGTCTGCAGCCGGAGTCTCATCCTTTGCTGTTCCACAGCCTGCCAGTGCAAAAGACAATAAAAAAATAACGGCCAGAAATAATACAGCAATTTTCCTCATAGTATTACCCTCCTCACATATTTTGCCTACTCTGCAGTTCTGACGTCAAAAAAGCTATTTTTGTAATTACTAATTAATTATACAATTTGTTGCGCTTCCCAATATTCAATTATTTTTACTTTTTACTTAAATATTTTATAGCACATTTTTTATATGCGTAAGGAACAAGGGAATAATGCACAAATCCCGGTATCAGCTCGAAAGCTACCGGGATTTGTTTCGAATATAGCCGAGCTTTACACGAAGCGGCAGACGTACCTATAAAAAAAACAATGCCGCGACCTTCCCTATCAGGCGTGAAGTCAGGGCCTTTATTGGATTTGTCCTGTTCGGGAAATAATATCTGCAGCTCTTGTCAAGCCAACCGTTATCCGACCAGTACCTGTAATCCACGGAGTTTTCATCATTCGCCCGTCTCCATGCAATCTGCTGGACAGAGAATGCGATAAGCGAGTAGAATGAAGGTTTGAGCGGTTTTTTGTCCCATATCGCATAAAACAGCCTTTCCGCCGCCTTCCTTATATAATTGCCATGCTCTTTCTGCAAATCGTTGATCTTGGAAAGAGCGCCCGTCCTGAACCGGCTCGACCCGGCTATATAGACGCCCCATGTGGTAAGCGCCGTCTTCATCGTGTGTATGGAGTGGTTCGACGATCCGAGTCCCGAGGTTGTATAGACATAGGCAGCCTTTCCGGTAAGCCCGGGCCTGTGCGAATTGAATGCCATACGGTCGATCCAGTTTTTCATTATGCCGTTTACATCCTCGACGTATACGGGACTGCCCAGTACTATGCCGTCCGCTTCCCTGAGCTGTTCCCACAGCAGCAGAAGATCATCCTTGAGAGGGCAGTACTGCTCGCCTCTGTCGAAGCATGCCCTGCAGCCCCGGCAATTCCTGATGTCCTGACGCCCAAGCATATATTTGTCAATGACAAGTTCTGTATGCTTGCTCTGGGCAAGCTGCATCAGCTCTTTCTCAAGCAATACGGATATCCCGTCCGTATTGCCGCCCCTCCTGCCGCTGCTGACAAGCATGACTATCCTCATGATAAATACGCCCCTTTATTTTTCGTATCGGAGGTTCTGCCGCATCAATACCCATCCAGGCTCAGATGACTGTTATTAGCTCCTCCAGGGACTTGCGCGGCTTTTGCGCAGGGTTCTCGCCAGCAATACCGATCGGTACGATGATCGGTACCTCGAGCTGTGCCGGTATATTCAACAGAGCTTTGACCTTTTCTGCATCGAACCAGGCGACCCAGCAGGTCCCAAGCCCTTCATCAGTTGCCGCAAGGATCATATGATCCACTGCGATGGCAACATTGAAGGAATCGCCCTTCTCACAACAAGCGACCAATAATATGGGCGGCTGTGCCAGGAATTCCTGATGGCAGGCCTGAGATACTATCATTCTCCTCATTTCGGGATCCTTGACAAATATGAATTTGAAGGGCTGCCTGTTGTTCCCCGTCGGCGCAGCCTGAAGCGCCTTGTATAATGATTGCAGCTTGTTCTCCGGTATTGGGTCCGGCTTGTATCTGCGTATCGCCCTTCTCGTTGTGATAACAGATTTAAATTCCATATTATCTGCCTCCTTCCATAAGTTAGTGCTTTGTTGATACTCTCCGGTATTTCGCGCTTTCCGGCGTATTGTGTCTTATGCTGTGACAGGCGTCAATCTGGCATGCTTACATTAATATTATAAAGATTTCCTGTACCAATAGCGGTATAATTCTTTAAACCCGATTTTATCGTATAGCTTCTCAGCAGGGGCATTCCCGGCGACAACCTGTAGATATGCGTTCAAAGCGCCCATTTCTCGTGCTTCGTACAATATCCTGTTCATTATATCGAATGCATACCCTTTCCTTCTTTGAGAAGGGTGCACGGCAATGTCAAATATGCCGACATATCCACGTTCGATCGCCCCGTATCCGCAGCCCGCGATTTCTCCTTCGACGACCTTCGCGACATAAATTAATTTCCCGCTCAGATTCTGCAGAATTTTATATGCCGTCGTTCTTTCCTTTTCATCAGTCGTTCCGGTACAGCTGCAGAAGCCTTCAAACCACCTGCCGGTGAGTCCGTATTCCGCCTTTGTCCCGCCGACCGTACGGAACTCGCGGTCCGCAAGATCGAGCAGTCTCAACGCTGTCTCAGCTTCCCTGGAATAACCCCTCTTTTCAAGCATCGGATCGATATCGTCCGGAATAATTGCAGGCGTAATCTTGAATACAACAGGGATATCCCGGGAGCGATACTCCGCCTCGCAAAACCCGATTTTTTCAAGCAAAGGCAGAGAAGACCCGTACAGCAGGTTGATTGAATTTGCCCTTCTCGTGTACCCGTCTGCAAACCTAAGCACCCATCCATCATACAGCTTTGTCTGCAAAGCCGGCCAAGCGTTTATCGCCAGTTCTTCCATATGCCTTATAAGTTCCGGATCCATAAAACACCCCTTGTCTCAAGTATTTCAAAGCGTATATCCGGTAGGCTCATCAGCCTTCGATATTGCCCGCTACGGACGGACTATGCGATGAGCGTATGGAAATCACGCATCTGCCGGTTACAGCCGCAATAACGATAAGTCCTCCGATAAAAGCCCAATTCCCGGGCTTTTCACCGAGGAGCAGGAACACCCATACCGGGTTCAGTATCGGTTCGATAATGGGTATCAGGCTTGCCTCCAGTGCAGTTACATGCTTGATTGCCTTCGAATACAGTATGTAAGGCAGTCCAAGCTGTACAATGCCCAATATGACCAGGAACAGCCAGCTCCTGCTGTCGGGCATATCCCTCGAAATAAACGGGATCCCTATCACAGCCGTCAATATATTGCCGAGTATCACAGAGCCTATGGGCGATCCGTCCTTCTGCATGCGCATGAACACTGCGAACAATGCAAAGGAGACGCCGCTCAATGCCGCCAGTATATTGCCTAAAAAGCCTTCCATATTGATATCATCGACAAAAAACAGCAGCATACCGCCAAGGGTGATAACGACGGTAATCCAATCCAGGAGTTTTACCCTCTCCTTTAGCAGCCAGGCGCTGAGCAGCGCTACGTATATAGGGGCTGTGTACTGTATCAGTATCGCGTTGGCCGCTGTGGTATTCTTGTTTGCGGCAACAAACAACAGTACCGTGGCAGTATAGGACAAGGCCGCGCCGATTTGGGCAAACGACCAGTTCAGCTTCGGCTTGCCTGTTGCTGCCAGTATCAATACCGCTGAAATACCGCTTCTCATGCCAGCGATCGCAAGAGGGTTCGAATTGACGGACTTTATCAGCAGCCCGCCGAGGCTCCACAGTGTCGCCGTAATTATCAGGAATATTATCGCTTTCGGTCTTTCATTTACTGTCGCTTTATTTTCCAATTCTATCACCGTTCTGTTCTGTTATGATATTGATTCCATGTATGCTTTGCCAGCGCATACAATTAAGTATAGATTATACATTGCGAAAGTCAATCGACTAAATTACGAATCGACAAATGCAGACAAAAATATATTTATTTTTATCCTTCAATATATATGGTATAATCTGATCAAGGCCAACTAAATATTGTATTCTTATCACAACTTCAGACAAACAGGAGTGATAGCTGATGAAGAAAGCCAAAAAGACATTCGTTCTTGATACCAATGTTCTGCTTCATACTCCTTATGCACTGTTCTCTTTCGATGATAATACCATCGTAATACCTGAAGTCGTACTGGAAGAACTCGATAAATTCAAAAAAGAAAATTCAGAGCTTGGCGCAAACGCCAGACAAGTTGCAAGGATACTTGACGACCTGCGCGGCAAAGGCAGCCTCAATGAGGGGATAAAGCTCGATAACGGCGGCACTCTTCGTATCGAGATGAACTGCCTCGATGTAAAGCTCCCCGAAAGCTGGGTCGGAACGGTAAACGACAACAGGATACTAAAGGTCTGCAAGGGTCTTCAGGAAAAAGGCGAGAAGGTTTTTCTGATCTCGAAGGACGTATTCGCGAGGATAAAGGCCGACGTTCTCGGGGTCACGGCGCAGGATTTCTACAATGAGCAGTCTCCCGTATATGATGAACAGTATAAAGGGCGTCTGAACGTATATGCAAACGAACGGAAGCTCGCTGAATTCTACGCGAAATCGCGTCTTTCACCCGAGGATGTATTCTGTTTCGACCCCGCGGCAAATAAAAATATTCCCGCCGAACTGGTGACGAACCAGTTCCTTGTCATACATTCCTGCAGCAACGACAAGCAGACGGCGCTGGCCAGGTTTGACGGCAAGGATATAGTTCCGCTCAATTTCATACAGGAGCACCCCTTCGGCATCACGCCAAGAAACGCCGGGCAGAAATTCTTCCAGGAAGCGCTGATGATGGATGCGGTCAAAGCTCCGCTCGTTATCGCAAAAGGGCCGGCCGGCACTGCAAAGACCTTCTATTCGCTGGCTGTAGGGCTCCATAAGATTGTCGGCGAGATAAATCCTCCCTACAGAAAGATACTGGTGTGCCGCCCGAACGTGAAGCTCGACGAGGACATTGGCTTCCTGCCCGGTTCGGAGCAGGAAAAGATCGCGCCCTTCCTCCGCCCCGTCATAGATAACCTCGAAGTCCTTGTGGACGCCGACGAAAGCGAGCGCTACAGCAGTGAAAAGGAGCTCAAGGACAAGATAGACGAGCTTTTCGACAGAAAGATAATAAGCGCCGAAGCCATCGCTTTCATAAGGGGCCGTTCAATAGTAAAGCAGTGGGTCATAATCGATGAAGCCCAGAACCTGACGCCGAAACAGGTAAAGGGGATCATAACGCGGGCGGGCAAAGGAACTAAAATAATCCTTATAGGCGATCCGGAGCAGATAGACCATCCCTTCCTCGACATAAGGACGAACGGACTCAGCTTCGCATCCGAAAGAATGAAGGGAAGCCCGTTGTGCTTCCAGATCACAATGACCGACGAAGAGTGCGAACGCTCCGAACTGGCTTACGAAGCCGCAAGGAGAATGTAATAGTGTAACAGAGACGGTTCTACACTTTTCATTTACAGCGGTAATTGCGAACTATCAATAATCCCAGCTCTGTAATTCAATAATGTTTTTCTCAATATCTGTAACATACACAAAAGTTGCCTTACGACCATCCTGATAATCCGCATGAACCAGTTCGCCAACCACTCCACCGCCTTTTAAAAGCACCTTTTCAAGCGTTTCTTCCACGTTATCCACTTCAAAAGCAAGGTGCGCAATGCCATACGAGTTAATTCTATGAGTAAAATCACCTTCCATTTGATCATAAGAAAATATTTCAATTGTCGGGTGATTTTCATCATATCCGGGCATAACCAAGTGTTCACCCACGATATGGGCATTGGGAATACCGGTCATCTTATCTAGCCATGCTCCTCGCAGATCCCGTTTTTCACCGATGCTTCGGCATCCGAATACTTCCTTATAAAATTCAATCAGCTTTTCACAATCTTTGGCAATAATATTCGTATGTACGTATCGAAACATGTTATATCCTTCTTTCTTCATCACTGTCTCATGGCTGCAGGTATTTCATCAGCATACTAAGCTGTTTCTCAACAAAGCCGGGGATGTATTCATGCCCGAAGTAGCGGAATACAGCTATATCCTTCGGGCATTTCATGTGGTTGTATGCCGCGAATATGGTCGACGGCGGCGTTATCTCGTCCACCAGTCCCGATGCCAGTAATACCGGGCATTTGATGTCCGGAGCATGATTCATTATATCGAAATATGAAAGTGTCTTTTTAGCCGTTTCCTCAATGGCAGGATCCGAATTTCTCCTGAAAAACTCGTTTATTTCCCCGTAAGGCATCTGCGGAGCGATATCTATTGCCCTGTTGAAATTGCACAGGTAAGGGTATGACGCGACCGCCACCTTCGGAATGTCCGAGAGCGCAGCGGATGCAAGCGATAGGCCGCCTCCCTGGCTTCCTCCCGTAACGCCTATCCTGTCAGGATCAACATTGTCCAGGCTAGCCAGTACCTCAAGCGCACGTATACTGTCCATATAAACCGCGCGGTAATAATACTGCTCTTTTGAAAGGATCCCCTTCGTCATCCAGCCGGAATTGTTGCCGTGATATGTAACGACATTGTCAGAGCTCAAACCCTGCTGCCCGCGTACGAGCATCTGCAGCACGCCATAGCCTTGCAGCGCCATGTTGACGGTCTCGTGTATATTGCCGTCGAGAGCCCAATTATAGCCATGGTATGCTACTATTCCGGGATATTTCCCCGGTGCGTCCGGTATTGCGAACCAGCCGTCGATATTCGCATTATTGAATCCTTTAAACGTAACCCTGAATACTTTTACGCCCCTGGCTGGGTAGTCGTATGGCTGCAGGCTGTATTCAAGCCTGACGGCAGCGAGTTCCTTTTTGGTAGATGACCAGAATCCTTCGAAATCCGGCTGTCTCGTAAGCCCGGGCTTATATCTCCTCAATTCCTCGGGACTCATGTCATAAGGTTGTACCATATCCGCACCTCCAAAAACACTTATATTAATACAGCACAGCATTTTTTCCGGAGCCCTTCGTATTTTACAAGGCTTCGTCCGCCGCGCTGATAAAATTGACAATTATCTTATTATATATTTTATCATCTGATGCAGCAATAAAAAATTGAAAAATACCACCGGCTTCGGCCTCCGGATTTTTCGGACCGGCTTTTTTCATTATAGCATTGAGGGATAGCCTGTAAAACAACAAGAATCGAAGATATCTCGTTCTTGCTCGCTTCCGTTCAATCACCTTCCTGCCATACTGCGCCGTAATTCTTTATTTTCCGCCTACTCCTATGGTAATCCTTTCTTGCCTAACGATGGGAGTTCCTCGTGGCCGCCTGCTTGGCAATCATGATGCATAAAACCGCTGAAAAAATCGCGAGACCGCATATCATGTAAATATGACCCGATATGACCCCTTTCTGCGGGATTGCGGCTTCATTGCGATCTGCAACACTTGTGCCTGTGCCGGCTGATTCGCCAGCGGCGGCACCTGAGTTTACCCCATTATCGGCTGATACGGCCGGTTCTGCCGAAAGGACGCCGGCGCCTTTCTTTTCAGCCAGCAAAGTATCGATATCGTATTCGGAACGTTCGCCTTCCCCAAGTTTTTTCAACTCATCGGCAAGATCATATTCCAGATTCCACTTAAAATCACCCCTGGAATAAACATAAACTTTCTTGTTTTTAAGATCATACACGTTCGAATACTTGGTTCCGCCTCCGTCCCAGCTTTGGGTAACGGAGCCCAGGATTTCGGAAAATCTGTCCACCGACAACACTTTGCTCTCCTCCAGCATCTTTTTGACCGTATCAAATCTTCCGCATGGATAACCGCCCAACTCGGGCTTTGAAATGAAAAAGTTCGTTGCGATCTGGTAGTTCTTGTCTCCCGGGATTACTTCCATCATATTGTCCACCCACTCTATAATGACCGAATTCCCTGACCCATCGGCAAAAAGCAGATGATCGCCGAAATTTTGCGGAATATTGTATCCCTTCAACAGCTCGACAACTTCGCCGACATCCGCGCATCGTGAAAGCGCGACCTCTCCCAGATCCATCCCAAGGCTTGGCTTGTTTTCGGAATAAGGCACCTGTGTTGACGGGCAGCTCGCGCCGTCATAAAACAGGCCTTTTTCATTCATGCCCCCCTGAACGCAATTGGAGTTGGCAAAGCAGACCCTGCCGTATGTACCCGGCGATGCAGCTGCAAACCACATATCCGAGCTGTATTGGTACATAAAATCCTCATTGTTCCCGACGAGGACGGAATCGGCATCCTTTGCCGTAAATATGGTGCATGCAGAAACATCGAAATCGGAGATATAAAAAAGCAACAGAAACAAAATCAGGAACTTACACGGCTTCATAGGTATACCTCCAGTAATTTTTTATTTACTTAGTATACCATATATGACACAGTTTCAGAATACGACCATTGTATGCTTAAAGTGTAAATATACCCTTAATTTATCTGCAAAACATACCGATATATTGTCTGGTGATGCCTATTGCAAGTATCTCCGGTAAAAGAGATAACAAATGTTAACCTATTACTGAGATACAAAGGATGGCCACAATATGAAGAGCGAAGGAAAAAGAAAACCGACAAGAGTTTCAGAGAGATATACAAGAGAGCAATGAAAGCTTACCCTAGCAGGTAAGCTTTTTTAATATAAGCAAAGTCGTAACCCAATGCTCGGAATAATACAAGATCACTGCAGATAAAAGCTTCCGGGGTTTTACCCTGAAAGCTTTTTCAGCATTCAACCTTATCGGGAATAGGCTCGGTGCCGAACATACTCTGCAGTGTCAGCCTCGCTACAAAAATTTTCAAATGCCTGATGAAGCTTTTGTTACGGTCCACTATTTTCAAGCCTGCTCTATATTTGTCGCTGTTTTCAAAGCAGTAGACCACTTCGACCCTTATATCATACGTTATATTATCCAGGGGAAGTTTGAAGGAGAGGATCGTTCCGACCGGTACCTCGTGCTCGCATACTATACCGATCCCGCCCATGGATAGATCGACTACCATGAATTCCAACGGATCCATCAGCAAGGTAGGCTCCGAATCAAAACTGTCAAATATGGTATTGCAACATAGTTTTCGCATATAAAGAACTCTGGCATACAATCTTCTGTCCGCCAGCAGTTTCCCGTCCAGCCTGCTCAAGACCGTACGCTCGTTGCCCCAATCCTTTACATAGATCGGTTCCTGTTTCGTTGGTCCCTGTTTTGCCGGCCCCTGCGCAGTTGGTTCAGCTACAGGCGCTTCAACTACAGGAGCTTCCTGTACCGCCGGTTCATTTAACAATTCCCCGTCTGCATCAGGTATAATGCCCGTTATATCCTTCTTAGTCTCTTCTTTTCTATTGCCAATAACCAGTTTATTCTGTTTCATAATCAGACCTCAAGGCTTTCTACACATTGAATCGTACAAGGCAATATCCTGCTAGCATTATTCTACCATGCGGCATCCCACTTCATAAATAGCACTATTACCTTATTATAAATAGGACTATAATACTATTAGGCAATATAAAGTTTTTCGGCAAACAATATAAGACTATTAATACAAATATGATATCTTGTCACAGACAAAACAAAAAGGCCTCAAGGTTTAATACCTTGAAAGCCTTTATTCTTCCGACCTGACCTATCGTTCTTCTCTGAAGTAAGCCTCGCCCAGGCTTGACGGAGGCTGGCTCTCCAGGTTGTTACGCTTGCTTGCGATAACCAGTACGATGATGGTCACAACATAGGGCAGCATCTTGACCAACTCCTGGGTAGCCCTTGTGAGCCCCGGCAAATAGATATAGAGAATATACAATCCGCCAAACAGGAATGAACCCCAGATCGCATTTACCGGCTTCCACAATGCCAGAATAACCAGTGCGATAGCAAGCCAGCCCCTGTCCCCGAAACCGTTGTTGTTCCATGTTCCGCCAAGGTATTCCATCACAAAGTACAGTCCGCCGAGTCCGGCGATAGCGGCGCCGGTCACAGTAGAAACATATTTGTACAATGACACGTTGATGCCTGCCGCATCCGCCGTTGCAGGACTTTCCCCTACAGCGCGAAGATTCAGCCCTCTTCTTGTCTTACGCAGATAAAAGGTTAAAAAGATTGCAAGCACAATTGCCAGATATGTCAAAAATCCATATGAAAACAGCAATTCTCCGATTACCGGCACTTTCGAGAGTCCCGGTATAGTTGCACGGTAAGCGGACGCCGTAGTGGATACGGAAATCTGTCCGACACCGCCGGCCAGCTTGGAAATAGACCCACCGAAGAAATTGCCGAAGCCCACGCCGAAGGTTGTTAATGCAAGGCCAACCACATTCTGATTCGCACGTAGCGTGACTGTCAGAAAGCTGTATAGCAGTCCTCCAAGGGCGGATGCCAGAAGTGTCGCCAGCAGGGAAACGAGCAGTCCGACGAATCCACTCGGATTTGCAGTCGACCTCTCATAGAAAAAAGCTCCCATCAGGCCGGAGATGCCACCCATATACATGATGCCCGGAATTCCAAGGTTGAGGTTTCCTGACTTCTCTGTGATAATTTCGCCGGAGGCACCAAAAAGAATACTGATTCCCTGGCCGATTGCTTTCTGGATAAACGTCAAAAGCAATTCCATATTACTGTACCTCCTTTTTCTTTCTACGCAGTTCCACTTTGTAGTTGATGAAAAATTCGCACCCGATTAGGAAAAACAACAGAATCCCCGTGATAATATCCGAAGCATTCTCATTTAAACCATACTTTGTGGCTATCTGTATGGAACCCTGCTGCATGAATACCAGAAAAGCGGTTACAAGAATCATTGCCCACGGATTAAATTTTGACATCCATGCAACGATGATCGCAGTAAATCCCCTGCCGCCTCCGGTGCTTATCGAGATCGTGTGACTTCCGCCGCTTACGATAATCGCTCCCGCCAGGCCGCAGATCGCTCCGGACAGGATCATGGTCCGGATAATTACCTTCTTTACGTCAATGCCGGCATATCTTGCCGTATTGTGGCTTTCTCCCACCACAGCGATCTCATATCCGTGCTTGCCGTATTTCATATAGATATAGATCCCAAACGTTATGGCCAGAACAATAACCACATTCCACCCATACGTCAGCCCGAATAATTTGGGAAGCCATCCTTTTTGGGTGGCTGAATTGATGATCCCTACGGTATTGGAACCCGCAGGATTCTCCCAGTATACAATGCAGAAATTGATTATCTGAATCGCCACGTAATTTAACATGAGCGTAAACAAAGTTTCGTTGGTATTGAAATACGCTTTGAATATGGCGGGAATCACTCCCCAGATCACTCCTGCAAGGCTGCTCGCAGCAAAAATCAAAACGAGCAGCAGCCAGTTCGGCATGGTATCTCCGAAATAGATCATCATTGCTGCCGTAGCAGCACCGCCCATCAACAGCTGACCTTCCGCTCCTATGTTCCAGAACTTCATCCGGAAGGCAGGAGTAAGTCCGATGGCAATAATCAGCAGGGTCATCATTTCACGGACCGTGACCCAGAAGCGCCTGCTCCTGCCTATAGCTCCATCGATAATGCTCAGATATACCTTTATGGGATTTTGTCCTGTGATCGCTACAATGACAAATCCACAGACAACAAGCGCGAATACAACGGCGGCCAGTCGTATTGCCCATGCCTTATAATTTGAGATCCCGGTACGTTTTGAAATTCGAATCAAGGGTTCTTTATTTGAAATTACATTACTTTCCGCACTCATTTCGTATGTCCACCCTTTCCAGAGCCCGTCATCATAAGTCCGAGTTCTTCTTTTGCAGACTTACGCGCATCAACGATTCCGGCCACTTTACCACCGGCCAGCACCAGGATGCGATCACAAAGTTCAAGAAGTACGTCCAGATCCTCGCCTACACAGATCACTGCGACGCCTTTGTTCTTCTGTTCATTCAAAAGGTTATAAATAGTATATGAAGAATTGATATCCAGCCCGCGGACCGGATACGCCACCATCAACACGGTGGGGCTTAATGCGATTTCTCTTCCGAGCAGTATCTTCTGTACGTTTCCGCCTGATAGCTTTCGTACAGGAGTATCCACTCCCGGTGTAACCACATCGAGCTTGTCAACTACAGAAAGCGCCAGATCTCTCGGTTTCTTGCGGTCTGCATAGAAAGACCTGCCGTTTTTGTAGCTTCTAAGCATCATATTATCGGTCAGATCCATGGATCCGACAAGTCCCATTCCAAGTCTGTCCTCCGGGACAAATGCCAGGCTGATATGCAGGTCCCTGATATCGGCAGCCTTCATATCCGAAATCTTTTCCGTAGTTCCTTCAGGCGAATAATACAGGATTTCACCGCTTTCTATTGGCTGAAGGCCCGCTATGGACTCCAGCAGCTCCTTCTGCCCGCTTCCTGCGATCCCTGCAATACCAAGTATTTCGCCTCCGTATGCATGGAAGGATACTTCCTTCAGGACGGTCAGGCCTTCCTTATTTATGCTGGTGATTCCTCGTACCTCAATTCTTTTCTGGGGTTTTACCGGGTCCGTACGGTCGATATCCAGACTGACCTTTGCGCCTACCATCATTTCGGCCAATGAATTCACTGTAGCATCCGCAGTATTTATGGTACCGGCGTACTTACCCTTTCGCAGGACTGCGACACGGTCGGACAATTCAAGGACCTCGTTGAGCTTATGGGTAATAATGATTATGGATTTTCCGGCCTTCCTCATATTGCGGAGAACGTCAAAGAGCTTTTTCGTCTCCTGCGGGGTCAGAACCGCCGTAGGTTCGTCAAGAATCAGAATATCAGCGCCGCGGTATAACACTTTAACGATCTCAACCGTCTGTTTTTGGGACACGGACATGTCGTAGATCTTTTGCGAAGGATTAAGGTCAAATCCATATTTCTTCGTCAGCTCGTCAATCTCCGCCGTGATTTGGTTCATTTTCAGGAGCGCCTTGCCTGGCAGGCCCAAAATGATATTTTCAGCTGCTGATAATACGCCGATCAGTTTGAAATGCTGATGGATCATACCGATCCCAAGCGCGAAAGAATCTTTCGGAGAACGGATGGTTACCTCTCTGCCGTCTACAAAAATCTGGCCTTCATCTGGAAAATAAATCCCTGAAAGCATGTTCATCAGAGTCGTTTTGCCGCTGCCGTTCTCCCCCAGTATGGAAAGTATTTCGCCTTTTCTGACAGACAGACTGACATCGTCATTTGCTATGACATCGCCGAAACGTTTCGTGACATTTTTCAATTCAATTGCATTATCCTGTTCCACAAAAAATCCTCCAAGTCAAAACCACGGTCATCGGGTCTATCTGATTTACTGATATCAAACTTATTTACAATACCCTGGCAAAGCATTTTGCGGAACTGCTGTAACAACAGTTCCGCATTGAATAAAAAAGCTATGAAACAATATCTGTCAAATCGCTATATCTTTTAAATCGCAGAATTACTATTTTGCTTTTTCCGAGATACCGTCGATCCTCAGATCAAATGCCGGTGCGGAAATCAGTTCAGATTCATGGAAGTATCCGTCCTTCACGTAATCTGCGTATTTCCCGAACTTTTCGGAATCCGATTTAATCATATCTTCTATGGACTTGCCACCGATCGTAAATGTCTTTGTATCAAACACGTGTAAGGTACCTGACTTGATGGCGTCTTCCACTTCCTTGACCTTATCGGCCGTTCCTTTTGCAACGGCTTTATCATTCAAAGTAGATATACCAACTGCTCCGTCAACATAGCCCTTGCACCAGTCGGTATCGATCGAAGTGCCGTCGATCATGCTTTTCACAGCATAGGTATAATATGGACCCCAGTTGATCGTTGCCGAAGTTAAAGCGGAATTCGGAGCTACGGTAGTCATGTCAACGTTATATCCTACACACGGTACACTTACTTTTTCACATGCGGTGGGAGCACCTGTCGTATCAGCATGCTGGCTTATCAATACGCATTTGTCCGCGATAAGCTGGGTAGCAACTTCATTCTCGCCTGCCATGTCGGCCCAGCTGTTGGTGTACTGAACTTCCATTGTTACAGAAGGACATACGCTCTTTGCTCCAAGATAGAAGGAGGTATATCCGGAAACCACTTCCGCGTAGGGATACGCGCCGACATAACCCACCTTAGCCTGATCTGCCGTGATATCGCCGTCAGCGATCATTTCATTGAGCTTAAGACCTGCCACGACACCCGAAACATAACGGGATTCGTAAACAGCTGTGAAGTAGTTATGCACATTGGGCAATCCTGAGGATTTCGCCTGGTAACCTGTTGCATGGCAGAACTGGATATCAGGATACTCTTTAGCAGCCTGAAGTATATAAGTCTCATGGCCGAAGCTGTTTGCAAATATAATACTGCAGCCCTGTTCAGCCATATCGACGGCTGCATCATAGCAGGACTCGTCTTCTTTGATACCTGTCTTTTCGATCACCTGGGCATCCGTTAAGCCGAGCGTCTTTTTCATTTCGTCGATCCCTGCCATGTGAGCAGCGGTGTAACCTTCGTTTTCATCGCCGATATAGATAACTCCAACCTTGATAGTAGATGCCTTACTCGCTGCACCTGCTGCATCGGTCGATGCTTCCGCATTCGCAGCCGAGCTTACTGTCGATCCCGCAGCCGAGCTGTTATCAGCCGTAGTGCCGCAGCCAGCAAACAGGCCAATAACCATTACCATTGCTATTGCCAAACCCAATACTCTTTTCATTGTGACCTCCTAAATTTTTCTGTCTCATGGACTTCTTTATAACATAATGCTTCTACGCTTATGTCCTCAACATGCTTTTACGCTTACGGGCTCATCATGCTTCCCTACTTATGGCCGTGGCATGCTTCTATACTTACGGACTCATCATGCTTCTACGCTTATGGCCTCATCACGCTTCTACGTTTACGGCCTCATCTGAAAACGATACGGCCCTCTTCCATCGAATCGACGATTGCAAGGGATTCGAGCCTTACACCTTTACCTCGCAATTCATTACCACCCTGCTGAAAGCCTTTTTCAATAACTATCCCGACTCCGGCCAGCGATGCTCCGGCCTGATTGACAATATCGATCAGCCCGTTTACCGCTTTGCCCGCGGCAAGAAAATCATCGAGGATCAGTACATTGTCATCCGGACGGAGGTATTTCTTCGAAACCTTGATTTTGTAGTTTTTCTGATGCGTGAACGAATAGACTTCGCTCTCAAAAACCTCCGGATCCAGGTTTAACGCCTCTGTTTTTTTTGCAAAAACGACAGGCACTCCGAAGTGCAATGCCGCAAGGCAGGCAATCGCTATGCCTGAAGCCTCTACAGTCAATATTTTTGTAATTTTTTGGTCTTCGAATCTTTTTTTGAATTCCAATCCGATATTATTGAGAAGGGACACATCCAACTGGTGGTTAAGGAAACTATCCACCTTGAGAATATGAGTGCCAATTGCCCGGCCTTCTGACAGTATTTTCTGCTTTAATTCTTCCATGATAAGATCTATACCCTTTCAGTCCTCAAATCCGACAAACCCATCTGTTAGATATGCTACAGGAGGAATGCTTTACGGATCCATCATTAAAGACTGGAAAGGTGTCATATGAAATGACAACAGCGAGACCTCGTAGCCGGCTGTTAACGGCAGCCTGTAGAAACTTTCGGACCATATTACCGAAATTATACGAGTGTTAAGTCAAATATGAAGTTTATGTTGGCTTGAATACGCCACGCAGCCAAGCCTTCCTAAGATAAATATATTCTATCTTATAGGTTAACAAAAAGCAAGGTGGTTTTGCGAAGGTTGGCATAATTCGGCGAAAAAAATAAAATGATAATCACCATTCGACGGGAAAATTTCAGCTACTCCTATTTTGTAACTTCGTATAATGCTCATAACATTACTTCTTACAAATGGTATTTCCGAAGATGATTACAAGAACTATCGTTCCTAATAATCCCCAAGGGTTTAACCATGATAAAACAGAAGGCAACTCGCCATTAAAAAATACGATTAAGACAACAATTATTGTTATAACCCCAAGTCCGCCGCCAACTACTTTTCCTAAAGCCTTTACGTTGTATTTACTTTTTTCTTCTTTGCTCGATGTATTGTATCCTGCAATTAAGGTAGCACCCTTGCCTATAAAAACTAAAACAGAGATAAGCGCAAGTATAGCTACAAAAATCCACGCCGCCCATCTTGGTATATTCATTTTCATACTCCCCTTGAATAATTCTCAAAACAGAAAGTCATGGTTTTCTGGCAAGCTGTAAATCTATCGTATCGTACATGGTAATTTTATTTCCCAGATCTTCAATTACCTTCTGTATTTCAGCAAAGAATTTTAATCTCTTTTGCTCTTCAATAGCGATATGGTCCGAATAAGTTCCCAAAAGTGAAATGTATTCCTTTGCATTGAAGGTTCTTGTTCTGTGGTACAGCATATAATTCACATCAACAAATCCATATTTTTTGCTTATGTCAGCACGATTTTTTGCATCTTCTTCGCTATATTCCGTTCCGCCTGATACTCCTGGCATATATATCGCATATATTTTTTGCATAGCTACATGGATTTCTTCTCTTTCTTTATCCTTGTATGGGTGATTAGCAAATCGGGCAAAGACGCCGCCACTTTTTAACATTTCGTATACCTTTGTATAACCTGTTTCTTCGGGTATCCAATGGAAAGCTGACGCAGAAAAAATTATATCAAACGAATTGGGCGGACATTCGAAATCTTGAAATGCCGAATTTATAACAGTAAAATTCTTATAATTACTAAACTTTTGCTTTACATATTTAGCTAATTTATCGCCCAACTCAATAGCTGTAAGAGAACAACCTCTCTCAAGAAATGGCAACGTGGCCTGCCCAGTTCCGATACCAATTTCAAGGATATGACTTGATCGGTCTATTTGTTTATAAGTAAAAATATCCCTATACAACTCCGCAATATAAGTTGGACGCCACTTGTCATATTCAGAGTAAACTGCGTTAAATGTTGTTTCCAAATTTTTTACAATCGCCATAGATATACCATCCTATTATATAAGTAATCCTCGATAAAGCGAATTTATCTCAGTTGCTCAATGTGTCCGGATTGGATTGCATCGATATTCTGCGCGATCTTTTTTCTCGGCCAGTCCCACCACTTTATTTCAAGCAATGCTGAAATGGTTTCTTCAGGGAAACGCCTTCGGATCGGTTTTGCCGGAACACCGCCGACAATCGTGTATGGCGGCACATCTTTCGTCACCACTGCACGAGCTCCAATAATAGCTCCGTCACCGATGGTTACTCCGGCCAGAATGATTGCCTCATAACCGACCCAGACATCGTTTCCTATAACAATGTCACCTTTGTTGTCCCATGCTTTTGCGACATCCTTGATATCCAAGCCCCATTCCTCAAAGAAAATCGGAAACGGGTAGGTTGAAAGCGACGATAGCATGTGATTTGCGCTGTTAAATAGAAATTTTGCACCGCAGGCAATAGAGCAGAATTTCCCGATTATCAGTCTGTCGTGATTGACAGGATAGTGGTATAAAACGTTGTTATGCTCAAACTGTATGGGATCGTTCACAAAGTCATTGTACATCGTATAGTCGCCAACCGAAATACTTGGGTCGGCAATCACGTTTTTTAAATAAACTGTTTGTTTATCTCCTGTACGTGGATAAATCTTCTTTTCCGGAATAGTCATTTGAAATCCTCCCTAGTACAACTCTCGTTTTCTTTAAATATCTTAATATTTCATAGTTCTCATTTTGAATTGGTTAATCCTATTCCCCAGAAACTGCCTGTTCATTGGTCCCACATCAACTCCAATGTAGGCCATCTGCCCAGTTCTTTCAAACCTTCTTAATTCACTATCGTCATCATCCTTTTTTAAAATTGTGGGTCTGAAAAAGTGTGCCATTTCCCTTAAGGCTATGAAATCAGTAAAGCTGCATCCTGTGCGCTTTTCCAGGTCTTTCTCAGGATCGTTTTCTTTGCTGAACACCTTAATATCAGCAAACGAACTGATATTGCCCAACACTCTTTCAGCTGCACATATGCTTTTGCCCCCTCAATTATACATAAAAGTAAGTTGACAAAAACATGTTTACAATATTATATATATTAACACTTTTAGTATCGGGATGGAAGAATTCAAAAAAGATCTGCTAAAAAGTTCAGAATACCCGAAAAGACTTGCATAAATTGGTTTATGCCAGTATCTATTTGAATCTATCTAGTTTCACCTGATAAATGATCCTTGAAAACCTTGAATATTGTGAGCTTGAGGCAGGAATTTCGACTCCGGATGTCGAATTATACAGCATAATACATAAATGACAAAAGGTGATAGTTATGATGATACTTGATTATCCGGAATGGAGTCAACCAACTGTAGCACAAGTGCTTATACCAGAGGCCGCATATAAGCTTACTCCCGAACTTGAGAAAATTACTAAGCTCCTGCAGGACGAATCCTACGAATATCCTATCGTTGATCGTTTTAATACTCAACGTGGACGTCCATCCGTGCCGGTTCGTGTATACATCCGAATGATGTTTCTCAAGCATTACGCTGGACTAAGCTATGAAAATCTTACCCCTGAAGTTACTCATAACCTCATGTATCGATTTTTCTGCCGCATACCGATCGAGCAGAAAGTACCGGATCCTACCGCCTTAATGAAAATTACCACCAAGTACGGCGAGGAAGTTATCGAGGAGATGAATCAAAAGCTGCTGAAATCCCTGGTGCAGAAGAAACTTCTGAAAGGTCGCAAGACTCGGGTTGATTCAACGGTAGTGGAGGCCAATATCGTCCACCCTACGGATGCGGGCCTGCTTTACGAAGGCGTAAAAAAGCTAACAAAAGCAGTCACCCGCATAAAACAAGCTTGTGGGAAGGCTTCCCGACAAAGTACGACATCGATCCGTAAAATGAAGGACCACATGCTATCCATCAACAAGGTACTCAGACGCAGAACGGACGATGCTCGCAAGGAAGTCCGAAAAATCACCGGCCAGATGGCGGAAGAGGCCCGTAAAGTACTGACCCAGGTCGACCGTTTGGCAAAGAAGCTTGTTCCTGAGACGGAAAAAGATCTTAAGATCCGTGGCAATCTGCTGGATACGGCCAAAAAGGTTCGGAAGATTGTCGAGCAGAGCGAAGCTGTGAATGCAGGAAATACAAAACTTGCCGACCGCCTCATCAGTCTCAAAGATCCCGATGCCCGCCCCATTGTCAAAGGGAAAATTGGAAAGCGTGTGGAATTCGGGTATAAGCTTCAAATCCAAGAGATTGAAGGCGGGAT
>JAEYOM010000139.1 GCA_023411715.1 Bacillota bacterium
TGCGAGAGCTATAGGCTATAATGCCTTATAGTGCGAGATTTGAAGTTAGCATAAAAGAGCACTTGTGTTTTTCTGAGTTATAGAGTATAATTCTTTTTGCGTAATTATCAAACGCCAACTTGGCTCAGTCGGTAGAGCAGCGCATTCGTAATGCGCAGGTCGCCGGTTCGAATCCGGCAGTTGGCTCCAGAAGACCGCCTGAAAAATATCGGGCGGTTTTTTTATTACTGGATCATATCCGGCAATGGCCGGCGGTTTGAAGCCACGAAAATGATGGTATACATTGTATTGTTCGCCTGAAAACTGTAAAAATAATACTGATATACTTCAGCAGGGCAAATTGCTGATTATTTTGTGCTGAAGGGCATCAGAAAGGGAGAATAATATGAATTCATTGAGAAAAGTGGTCAAAATCACAAAAGGCGTGCCGGCTGTTGATGGCGCAGGTGTGAGGCTGATCCGTGTAATTGGATACAATGACACAAAGGATTATGATCCGTTTCTAATGCTGGATGCTTTTGATTCGAATAATCCTGAAGACTATACAAAAGGCTTCCCATGGCACCCTCATAGAGGCATTGAAACTATTACATATTTGATCCATGGGGATATCGAACACGGGGACAGCCTTGGCAACAGCGGAAGCATTCTTGATGGCGAATGCCAGTGGATGACTGCCGGTTCAGGTATTATACACCAGGAAATGCCTAAAGCAAGCAGGCATATGTTAGGCACGCAATTGTGGCTGAACTTGCCTGCCAAAGATAAAATGACCGAACCGGCTTACGGGGGTATAAAGTCTGAAAGTGTTCCTGAGATCGATGAAAACGGAATAAAGGTCCATGTGCTTGCGGGAGAGTATAATGGGCATAAAGGTGCTTTCGAAGGCAAATACATTAAAGCAGCCTACCTGGATGTTGAATTGCCTGCCAATCAGGAATGGCATTTCATAGATGATCCTGAAAATACTTTATTTATCTATATTTTTACCGGAAAAGCAATTTTTGACCCAGATAAGAGCATCGTAAATCCGCAGGATTTAGTTGATGGAAAACAAGCTGTATTATTCAGTCATGGCGATAAATTCCGGATCAAGGCGGCGGATGAGGATGTGCGCTTTATCCTTTTATCCGCCAAACCATTGAAAGAACCTGTTGCCTGGGGCGGTCCGATCGTTATGAACACGGAGGAAGAACTTAATTTAGCGTTCAGGGAGTTGAAAAACAATACTTTTATAAAATAAGCAGGTTACTGACAATTTAAGGAGATGTGTTGATTATGGATAGAACAATAAGGATTGCCGGGTTCACAGGCAGCTTGAGATGTAATTCATATAATAAGGCAGCATTGAGGGCTGCTCAAACGCTGCTTCCGGAGAATGCCGTGTTAGATATTATAGACCTGAGCGATATACCTTTCCTGAACGAAGATGTTGCGGCACAGGGCCTGCCGGCTTCGGTAGCTGATTTTGAGAAGAAACTGTCTCAAGCGGATGCCATACTGATTTCGACGCCTGAATATAATTTCTCAATACCTCCCGTACTGAAGAACGCCCTGGACTGGGTGTCCAAAGGAGACGTACTGCCTTTGTACGGCAAACCGCTTGCTATCATGAGCGCTTCTCCGAGCATGCTTGGCGGTGCCAGAGTTCAGTATCATTTGCGGCAGGTATGCATCTCATTGAATCTTATCCCCTTGAACAAACCCGAAGTCTTTATTGCCAACGCTAATACAAAGTTTGACGAGGCCGGAAATCTGGTTGACGAGAAAACAAAGGAAGCTATTGAGGGATTACTAAAAGCTCTGGTTCAGTCTGCTTCTTTATAAGCTTCCCGCATAGTAAATGGAATTGCCGGTAAGGTTATGATATAATTATCCCAAATATGCTTAGGAGGTACTTTCCATGCCGCATATCATCATAAAAATGTACAAGGGCAGGAGCGAGGAGCTGAAAAAGGATATGGCCCAAAAGGTCACAAAGGCCATTACCGAGAGCCTTTCGGTGAACGAGAGTTCCGTATCGATCGCAATAGAGGAAGTTGAACCTGAAAAATGGGATAATGAGGTTTATGAGCCCGATATTATAGGCAAGGCCGAAACATTATACAAAAAGCCGGGTTATACCCCGGGCAAATAAGGTTGTGATACAGGCTATTTCGCCCGTTATGGGTCATAAGCGGGCCAAGAATAATAGCGATGCTCGTTTTTGCTTTGATTTATCGCTTAAAACCCGCTGTAATATTCCTTTTCGATGTCGTCGTAGGAATAGTTGTAGCCTGCGTTTTTTATTATGTCATAGGTCGTTTTAATGACAAGCTCATGCGTTACCTGATCTTGCTCAAGAAGGAAGGTGAGGTATTCGTTAGTCATATCAAACAGTTCGTCCCAGTTTGTGATGTTTTTGAAATCCTTGACCGTACCCATGGAATGATCTCCTTTTGTTTCATGCAGACATCCTGCAGGAGTTTTACTGTATAGATATTATTATAATGCATAATCTGTTCATACGGCAAGGTATAGAAGTTTAGAAAAATGAAATAAAAATGGTTGGCTGTCAGTCCTCAAACAGAAAGGACACGCAACATGAGTATTTTTAAATACATATTTTTTGACTGTATGGAAACTCTGGTCGACCTGCATGTGCTGCCGACATCCAGGGAATATGCCGCATGGGCGTTCGAAGGCTCCGGTGCCGAGGAGCTCTGGGATGACTTTGATACGTTCCACAGGTATTATATTCTGTCCAAAAAGGAGCTTGCATCACAGCTTCCGGAGTATGCGGACTATGAAATGAAACTGCGTTTTCTGCAGCTTATAAAGTTAAGCCTGCCTAAGCTTGATTATGAAAGGATGGAGGCCACCGCAGAAAGACTCCGCGATAATTATTGGAAAAATTACAAATCAGTATGCTACCTGCGGCAGGATGTCCGGCTCGCTCTTCCCAAACTGGGCAAACTTATTAAAATGGGTGTTGTTTCAAACTTCATGGTTATGGGCGGTATACAGGAGCTGCTTGAACTAACAGGAATCAGAGATCGATTCGGATTTGTTGTGACATCGGTCGAGGAGGGTGTTATAAAACCGCATCCCGCTATTTACGGCAGGGCGCTTCAACTGGCCGGTGTTAAGCCCGAGCAGGTCATTTTCGTAGGCGACGATTATATCAACGATTATGTAAAACCTGCTGAGCTCGGAATGTATACGGTGTGTCTCGACCGTTCCGGTAAACACGCCGATCTTGAGCGCAGAGTCGGGGATTTCAATGAGCTGGAAGAACTGATCGGGCGTATCGTACTATAGCCATAAACCATAAAGCCATAAACTATATCGCAGGAAAGCTATAAAGCCATAAATCTTTAATCCATAAATCCGTAATTCCGGAAAGCCTTGGAGCTGCTGTGCTGCAGCCACGGCATCCTAGACGTAATGAAAGCACGCGATCGATTTGCGATCGGAAAGAATTATTATAATAATTCTTTCTGCTAATTCGGTACTTGACTGTAAGAAGTTAACTGTTTTATAATTAAATATGTTAATACATAAATTTGGCGAAAGGAGTTGTTTTTGTGACGGTTCGTAATTTGGCATTAATCAGTGAGGTTGGAGTCGTATAACTGAATATCGGCTGATGGATACCGCAGGTGTTTTTTTAACGTTGTAACCTGTCCAAACAGGTTTATATTTGTATTCATCGGCAACCTAACAGGAAATAACCTTTGACCAAAAATGAATGTAATGGACAAAATGGCATGGTAGCGGTTATCGTGCTTTTTTTATGCCCATATGAACTCCACGAAGGTTGCTTGCCTCGTGGAGTTTTTTATTGCAACGAATTACTTACTTAGCGAAATCGGGAGGCATATATAATGAAATATATCAATGGAAAGGACGTATTGCCAAAAACATTGCTGGAGCAGCTGCAGAATTACGTACAGGGCGAGCTGCTGTATATACCGAGGCAGGAAAACAACAGGGCCGGCTGGGGTGCCGTAAATGGCACAAGGGTGATGATAAGAGCCAGAAACACCGATATCTGCCGCGCTTACGAAGAAGGCTCCAGCGTGCAGGAACTGATGGAATTGTACCACCTGTCGGAGGACAGCATCCGCAAGGTGCTCAATACCAGAAGAGTCCTGCTGGCAATGGATTGATGCCGGTGTCAATGGAACCGGACGGGTTGAAAAGACGGTGAGGCCGGCAAAGTTGAAAAGACGATGAGGCCGGTAATCAGGAAAATTATCGATAAATATGAGTGAATAAAGGATGGTAGAATGAACGATAAGTCAAACGACAAGTTAAACGACAAGTTAAACGACAAGTTAAACGATAAGTCAAACGACAAGTTAAACGACAAACCAATAAATCTGAATGAATACGGCTGGAACGATTACTGGTCGCGTCCATTCGCAGAGGTCGCGGGCGAAGGGCAAAAGCCGGCCCGTGTCCTTCAGGAGCAAAAAGGTTCATACAAGCTTGTTTCGGAGTTTGGAGAGATCAATGGAGAGGTTTCGGGAAGATTCAGGCATAGGGCGTCAGGCTTTGATTCGTACCCTTCGGTAGGCGATTGGGTGGCGGCGGACCTGATGCCCCGGGAAAACCGTGCTGTAATACATGCCCTTCTGCCCAGGAAAAGCAAGTTTTCAAGGAAGGTAGCCGGTGTGGTCATACAGGAACAAATAGTTGCAGCGAACTTTGATTATGTATTTATCGTAAATTCACTGAACAGGGACTTTAATCTGCGGCGCCTGGAAAGGTATCTTACGATGGCCTGGGAAAGCGGAGCAGAACCTGTGATCGTTTTGAGCAAGAAAGATCTGAGCGAGGATGCGGAGGATAAAATCAGGGAAGTTGAAGCTATAACGTTCGGTGTTCCGATAATTGCAGCAAGTGCGGTAACAGGAGAGGGAACTGACGCCCTGCGCCGATACCTGGGTGTCGGCAGTACGGTTGCGATACTTGGTTCGTCGGGAGTAGGCAAATCGACCCTGACGAACCTGCTGGCGGGTGAATCAATAATGGATACGGGAGAAATAAGGGAGGACGATTCCAGAGGCAGGCATACCACTACCTTTAGGAACCTCGTAAAGCTTCCGGGTGCGGGAATGATAATTGACACTCCGGGTATGCGCGAACTTCAGCTTTGGGAAAGCGAAAGCGGGCTTCAGGGAACATTTGAGGACGTTGAGAGCCTCAGCGGTTCATGCCGCTTCAGGGATTGCAGCCACGAAAACGAACCCGGCTGCGCTGTGATCGAGGCGGTCAGAAGCGGTCTACTGCCCGCCGCCCGCCTTGAGAGCTACAGAAAGCTTAAAAAAGAACTTCGATTCATTGAAGGCAAGCAGAACCAAAGCATTAGGATGGCCGAAAGGAAGAATTCGAAGGATATCGCAAAATATCGGAGAAATATCAAGTCTTTATAATGAAGCCTTCACAATTTGATGAAAAGCAGCTAAACTGATATAATCAATTGAATAAATAACAAAGGGATGATTGCAGTATGGAAGACAATGCCGGACAATATTTTATTCACAACGGCTTGGTAAAAAACACGTCGGAGCCGGTTTATGCAGACAATACCTCGGGTAGATCCGCCTATGAGGTTATTCGTATAATAAATGGCGTACCGCTTTTTTTTGAGGACCATTATGAACGGATGAAGGGCACTTTCAGGACTATCGGCAAACCGCTTCAAATGACGCAGGAGCAGCTTGCAGCTAATATAAAAAAGCTTTTATCAGCCAACAATACGAAAGTATGCAATGTCAAGATAGTCGTATCCGATACGGATGGCGATCAGCAGCAGGTAGCATACCTCAGCCGTAGTTATTATCCTTCTGAGCAGGAAGCCGATGCGGGTGTAAAAACCGGCCTATTCAGAATAGAGCGTAAAAACCCGAATGCAAAAATACTCAATAAGAGTTACAAGGACGCCGTAAGTGAAAAGATGGCCGGAGGCGGGTTTTTCGAAGTTCTGCTGGTAAATGACAGCGGGATGATAACTGAGGGCAGCAAATCGAATGCTTTTTTTGCCAAAAACAACGCAATATATACGGCGCCCGGAAATGCAGTGCTGAAAGGCATAACGCGGAAATATGTTTTTGAAGCGTGCAGCAATGCCGGCTTCGATGTAAAAGAACAGTTTATCGGAGCAGACGAGCTGAAATATATTGCCGGGGCTTTTCTATCCGGGACCTCAATAAAAGTTCTTCCCATAAGGACAATAGACGGCATTACTCTCGATTCCTCCGCCAATCCCGCTATTTCGGCAATCAGACGCGAGTATGACAAATTGTTGGAGAAATATATTGAACGCAATGTAAATATATGGTAATATAGAACTGCCGCGGGCGAGCCCCAAATAAGCTTGCGGCAGGTGATGGGATGGAATATAAGGGATATTCGAGAAAATTTTTCAGGATACGACCCGAAAGTCCGCTTTTCGGTACTATCAGCATCGTACGGATCGGTGACAGGCGCGTTTTTTCGAATGCCGCAAAAGTAAGAATACTAGATATCAGCCCGGGAGGTCTCAGGTTCGTTTCTTCGCTGAAACTGCCCGTGGACAGGTCTATTATGCTTGAGGCGGTTTTGAAGCTCGGAAATTCCGAATATTGTCTCCAGGGATGCATAGTCCATATGATCGGGTCAGAGGTAAATGAATTCGAATATGGCCTGAAATTCATTGAACCGGACCTCGAACTCAGGGAGACGTTGAAAAAGATATTCAGCAGGATATCTGTCAGGCAGAACCGGCACGTTATTATACTCAGGCTGAATTAACGTCCATCGCTGCGTTCTCAAATAGCTTTCAATAATAAACTACCCTTTATAGATTGTTAGCACTCCCTTCGTGAGAGTGCTAATTTTTTCTTGACAATGCAGGAATACGAGTTGTAATATAAATATTGGCATTAATTTGTACAGAATTGTTGATCAGGGAGGAATGGACATGTCACATGAAAATGGGAATATTTCTATCAATACGGAAAACATTTTGCCGATAATAAAAAAATGGCTGTATTCGGAAAAAGATATTTTCATCCGTGAAATGGTATCAAATGCCAACGACGCTATCATTAAAATGAAGAAGCTCGTTTCAATGGGCGAGGCGCAGCTGCCCGAAAATGAAAAATATTATATCAAAGTCATAGTAAACAAGGATGACAGGACTATTCGCATCGTCGACAACGGTATAGGAATGACAGGCGACGAAGTTAAAAAATATATCAACCAGATAGCCTTTTCCGGCGCGGTCGATTTTCTCGAAAAATACAAGGAAAAAGCGGACGAGAGCAATCAGATAATAGGTCACTTCGGTCTTGGCTTCTATTCGGCGTTTATGGTTTCGGAAAAAGTAACAATAGACACGTTATCCTGGCAGCCTGACGCAAAAGCCGTCAGATGGACGAGTACAGGCGGCACCGAATTTGAGATGGACGATTCGGACCGTTCCGGAAGAGGTTCGACCATCACGCTTTACCTTTCAGATGATTCGCTGGAGTTCCTCGAATATTATAAAATGAGGGACATACTCGAGAAATACTGCTCGTTCATGCCTATTGAAATATTTGTGGAAGATGCGGCAAAGAAAGAGGAGAAGAAGGAAGACAAGAATACGGATAAAGCCGACAAAGCCGACAAAGCCGACAAAGCCGATAAAGCCGTAGAAGCAGAAACTGAGGCAAAAGAGAAGGAAGAGAAGGAAGAGCAGGCCAGGCCGATAAACGATACGCACCCGCTCTGGTTAAAGGCGCCGAAGGACTGCACCGACGACGAATACAAGGAATTCTACAAAAAAGTTTTCCATGATTTCAACGATCCTCTTTTCTGGATACACCTGAACATGGATTATCCGTTTAACCTTAAGGGCATTCTCTTTTTCCCGAAGCTCAAGCATGAGTTCGAGACGATAGAAGGGCAGATCAAGCTATACTACAACCAGGTATTCGTCGCGGATAACATTAAGGAAGTCATTCCGGAATTCCTTTTACTGCTGAAGGGCGTCATAGACTGCCCCGATCTGCCTCTGAATGTCTCGAGGAGCTTCCTGCAGAACGACGGATATGTATCTAAGATATCGACCCACATCACAAAGAAGGTCGCGGACAAGCTTACGGCGCTCTTCGAGAATGAAAGGGACAATTACAACAAATACTGGGACGACATCAATCCCTTCGTGAAATACGGCTGCATTCGCGAGGAGAAATTCTTCGACAAAGTAAAGGATATAGTCATATTCAAGACAACAAACGGTGAATATTTGACGCTCAAGGATTATCTGGAACGGAATAAGGAGAAACACAAGGACAAGGTATTCTATGTGACGGATGAAAAGCAGCAGTCCCAGTATATTAGGCTGTTCAAGGAACAGGGAATGGAAGCCGTGATACTGAACACGATGATAGACAACCATTTCATGCAGTTCCTCGAGATGAAGGAAAGCGGCGTTAAATTCTTACGAATAGACTCCGATCTCTCGGATAGCATGAAGGATGCCGAAGCCGGCGCATCAGACGAGGATCTGACCAAAAAGCTCGAGACTGCTTTCAGGGAAGCTGTAGGCAACGATAAGTTGAAGATTCAGGTCGAGGCGCTGAAAGCACCGTCCACGCCGGGGATCATACTGCTTTCCGAGTATTCAAGAAGGATGCAGGAAATGAGCAGGATGTACGGCATGAACGGAATGGACATGGGCAACATGTTCCAGGACGAACAGACGCTCGTGCTGAACAGGAGCAATTCTCTGATCCAGGCAGTAGCTAAACTTGCCGGCAATGATAGCAAAAAGGACGATTTGACGCTTATCTGCCGCCATGTTTACGACCTTGCGATGATGAGCCACAAGCAGCTCGAACCCGAAGCCATGGCGAACTTCATCGAAAGAAGCAATACTCTGCTTGGCAAACTGGCCGAACTGGAAGGGTAGAGGAGTTAGAAAGCGCGTAAAACCTGAATATCTGGATGAAGTAACAGGGTACCTGCGGCATATTCGCCGCAGGTATTTT